>JAKSAU010001257.1 GCA_022361535.1 Desulfobacterales bacterium | reverse complement strand
GGGAAAATCCCGTAGCGGTCTTTTTGATCGGAACTATCAGGGTATCAGTCTGCTACAAACAAATTTAGGGTATCTATAAATTCAGGGTCCTCTTCATCTATTACGCGTACCAGTTCTTTATGGATCCGTTTTTTCAGTTCCTGGAAAATACCTCTTTTTTTAGCAAACCCTGCAGCAAAAGCTAAAGATTCTTCTACTAATGCATCCTGGTCGTCGCAGGCATGGACAATCACATTTGAATTTTCAAGCTCAACAGCAGTCATGCGCTGTCCGGACAAAAGCATATGGTTAAACCGGTATTCGGGAATGGCTTTTCTTACAAATGCAATCATTCCGGGCAGAAAGGGAATGCTAACGTCTACTTCAGGAAAACAAAAGAAACCACGGTCCTTTTTCATAAATCTGAAATCACAGGCGCAGGATAAAATTGCCCCGTTGCCAAAAGCATGGCCATTGATGGCCGCAATCACGGGTACAGGAAAGAGCAGTAACCGTTTGAACACATTGTTCATTGCGTACATAAACTCTTTTACCGCATCGTTTTCTCCGGAAGCCATTTTCCCCCCAATCCATTCCACATCAATACCCTGGGAAAAATTTTTCTCATCTGTGGAGGTTAAAATCATCGACTGAATGTCTGTGTCCGCCTCCACCTGATCCAGACAAAAATTCATATCCTTTGCAAATGTCTCATTCATCCGATTGGGACCATTACACATTTCCACGATTGCGATATTATTTTCTTTTCTCCATTGGACGACAGCCATGCCTACTCCTATAGTTGAATATCAATTTAAATAAGTTAACACTGTTATCGCAAGATAAATTAAATCCACCCATATTTCAAGGGGGTAAAACTTCATTGACAACACTTGCGATTTCTGACAAGCTCCGCTGTATTACTATAGATACCCTAATCAATATGCCAAGGAAGACGCCATGATTTTAGGTTTAGATGTCGGCGGCACACACACAGATGCTGTTCTCCTCAGCAGCAAAGGGATTCAAGAGCGTGTAAAAGTTCCCACAGATCCGGACAACCTCTTTAAAAGCGTACTCTCGGGTTTTTCCAAGCTTCTGGAAAACGCTGATCCCAAACAGATTGAGCGGGTGGTTCTCTCTACCACTTTGACTACCAACGCAATTGTCCAGCAGAACATGGCACCGGTTGCAATGATCGTTTCGGCAGGGCCTGGCATTGATCCTGAGCATTACCGTACAGGCAGGCATTACTATTCTGTTTCCGGCTCCATTAACCACAGGGGAAGAGAGAAAGCCCCGGTTAATGAAATGCAGATTCAGGATATAGCAAAAGAGATTAAAAAGGCAGGCATAGAATATGTAGGTGTTGTCAGTAAATTCTGTGTCAGAAATCCATCCCACGAAATCCTGATCAAACGAATTCTTAATAAATATTTTAAAAAGGTTTTTTTAGGACATCACGTGTCCGGTAACCTTAACTTCCCAAGGCGTATTGCAACAACCCACCTGAACGCAGCAGTATTTTCCCTTCACAAGGAATTTTTCGAGGCTGTGGAACAATCCTTGGAGGAAAAAGGGTTGACCATACCCATTCAGATCCTAAAAGCTGATGGCGGCACCATGACCCTGGATGCCTCTATGCATTTTCCGGCACAGACGGTGCTCTCAGGACCAGCGGCAAGTATCATGGGCGCCATCCCTCATGCCCCTGAAGGTCAGGATGCTATAGTATTAGATATCGGCGGCACAACAACAGACATTGCTTTTTTGGTGGACAAAGCCCCTCTTTTGGAACCGGTGGGTATTAGAAGGGGACAATATAAAAGCCTTATCCGATCGCTTAGGACTGATTCCAAAGGGATCGG
>JAKSAU010000312.1 GCA_022361535.1 Desulfobacterales bacterium | reverse complement strand
ACAAGTTGTGAAAAAGGCCATGAACCATTGGATGGTCAAAAAGAGTGACGGATGTAGCATTAATGGTGAGCCGGATAATAATGACTGGATTATTGATTGTGAAGCTCAAAAGCAGGTCTATTGGAAAATAAATGAACTTCTGGTGCTTTTAAATATTCCTTCCTAGAAGCCTCCTCAAAATAGTTTTTAACAAAAGCCGGCCCGGATCAATTTCGGGTCGGCTTTATCAATTGACTTGTCATTTGTTATGTATCAGGCTTCAATATCAGAAAAGCTTAACATCCCTTAAATTAATAAATCCCAAGGTCACATCCTGCAGCAATTGTTTGTCCCATTTCAAAACATTCCTGAAGTATGCTCTCAGTGATCTCACCTCTGGATATGATTGGTTCATGAACCTTTTTAAAAGAGAAACCTATACAGATACGTTCAATTTGGACACAGGTATTTCGGCCATCATTGCCAGCACTGATAAACAAAACATAGGGTTTGCGAAATTCTTTGATGTTACTGGATGCAATTTCATAAGTCCGGTCAAAAAAATCCTTTATCATACCGGACATATAGCCAAAGTATTCCGGAGACCCGATGGCGATCCCATCACATTGCCGGAGATCCTCGACTGTTGCTTCACCAGCAGCTTTGAGATTGGCAACAACATCATCCACAGAGTTTATACCGCTTGAAACCGATTCAGCCATTTTTTTTGTATTGCCGCTTTGGGAATGATAAATCACAAGAATTGTTGTCATGGCTTCAATCCTTACAAAAATGATAACACTTTAAAATCAAAGTGGGTGTGATAAGATTTCCTTTATAATTAACTCCATTTACAAGTATAAAAACTATACCTCATTATCAAGGCTTAACAGATATTAATCCACACCTATTTTCAGTAGATTGTTTAAACAATAAACAAAGACGCCAATACCAATTGGGTAGATATCAAGACCAGCAAAAACTGATACAGAAAGCTTGTCTTTTTCACCAAATATTTTCAATTCTTTAAAATCACTTTATCTATATACAGAGGTTCTCAAAAACAGGCTCCTTTATAATACGGTTAGATTAATTATCGGCAGTATCCTCAAAAGAAGGTATTGCCATTTGAGCACTTAGGCTCGTTAGTTCTAAGAAGACGGCATCAGGCGGATTTTTGAAAAAAATTCGGCAGCCGTTTCTTAGAACTAACGAGCTGGTATTTGTGTATGTATTGCCCGTGTTTTATTACCAGTGAAATATTCTTATACTTTTTTAATCAAGCATCATTTCCGCGCAAGGAACTCATCATTTTCATAACTTTTTTCTGGGCTTCCCGTTCTTCGCCCTTCAGAGTGAAAAAGCATTTGGTTCCTGTCGGATTAAAGCAGCCATTGCATGCCACACAAGTTGCATCAGCGTGATCACCTGATGCCCAACGATTTACAAGATTTGGTTCACGGATAAGCGGGCGGCACATGGATATCGCTTCAATACTATTATCTGCGAAAGCCTGCTCGGCGGCCTCAAAATTTCTGAAACCACCCACTGAAATAATGGGAACATCTATTTTTGAAGCTATCTGCTTTGCATAGTCCAGGTGATAGGCCTGGTGGGATTTTGACCTAACCGGGGAGTGTTTACCCGTCATGGTTCCACCACTGACTTCTATGGCATCTACACCGGCTTTTGCTACGGCGCTTGCTGTTTGTACGAAGTCGTCATAATCATAAGCATCATCCTCTCGGCCAAAATCTGAGCTGTTTAGCTTGATCCATACGGGAAAGTCATTCCCGCAAACCTGTTTGATGGAATGAGTGATCTCAATGATGATCCTTACATTATTCTCAGGGCTTCCACCATAATCATCAATTCTTTTATTATAAACAGGGCTTAAGAATTTGCTGAGCAGATAACCGTGGGCCCCGTGAATTTGAACGCCGTCAAATCCTGCTTTTTTTAACCTTAGTGCCGCCTGACCAAATTCTTTCACCAGTGTTTTGATTTGCTCCTGACTGAAAGGTTTTGGCTGAATACCGTTTACAGGATCAATGACGTCTGATGGTGCCAGTACCTCTTTTGAAGGCGCATAGGTGACCTGTGAACCAACATGGGAGATTTGGGCTACGACCCTGCTCCCAGCAGAATGGACAATCCTGGCCAGTTCAGATAATGTGTCAATAGCGTCGTCACTGCCAATGTTAACAGTACTGGCAGACAGATTGTCTGTTTCCGAAAACCCCATGTATCCGGATATGATTAGCCCGGTTCCTCCATCAGCTAAATCCTGATACATATCTTTCATGGCTTGGCTGATCTTACCTCCATCAACCGCAAATCCTTCAAATGTAGCTGATCTAAAGATTCTGTTTCGTACCGCGATGCCACCGATTGTTGCTGGTTCAAATAATTGCTTGGCCATTGTTACTCCTTTTTTATATTTTGATTAGACCGGTCGTCTTGAAAATAGATGCATTTTATAGAATTCCAGTATTAAATCCTTTTCGTTAGGTGTTGTTATTCTGGTTTGATTGCACAGGTAAAAACAAATGATTCAGTAACACATCTATTGTTTGGGTCAAATGTGTTGTGTCCCCATCAATTTTTATTTTTAGCAGCGCACCTTGCCAGGTATCCCAAAGCACATCACATAGTGTCCCGGCAGAAAGGTCATTCCTGATAAGCCCCTGATCCTGGGCATCGGAAATAAAAGTCTTGAATCTTCTTTTCCATGAAGCACATGCAGACTGCATACTTTTTTGACACAGCACACTGCTGTCACCAATTTCAGCCGCCAGATTCCCGACCAAACACCCTTTTTGGCCGTTCTTCTCAATTTCAATAGAAATCGCTTTATAGATATTGCGGATGGTGTCCAATGGATTTTCATCGGATTGATCGATAAAATCATCCAGTTTAACTGCCATGTCCCGCCCGTATTGTTCAATTATTTCAGAAACAAACTTCTCCTTGCTTTCAAAATAATTATAAAAGGAGCCCTTGGGCACATTCACCGTATCTAGGATTTTTTTCAACCCCGTGCCATGGTATCCATGCTCAGAAAGCAAATCTTTGCCCTGTTGTATGAGTTCATCTCTTCTGTTTTTATTTTGTCTTGGTCGTGCCATGCGACTAACATATGACCGGTCGTCTTAAAACTCAATACTTTTTTATTAATTTTTTTTACTTAAAAAAAGACTATAGATTACCAAGAGTATCTGCTCGCGCATATGCCTGTTTAGTAGGCGTTTTTAATAACAAGAATATCTTGGGTAACCATTCGGTCAAAATACGACCCTTATCCCCACAGCCAGTGCCCGGATTATTCAGTTTCCATTTCAGATGAATATTTTCCATATCGGGCAGCACCATTGCACTTAGCACGGTGGATAAGAACCTTTT
>JAKSAU010000576.1 GCA_022361535.1 Desulfobacterales bacterium | reverse complement strand
TTGGCTTTTCGCAGTCGACTGGAAATCAAGATGACGAGTGCTTATGTTGAGGGAGTGCAAAAGCACTATTTGGCGTTGGGGGGTATTGAGCGATTACGGTCGTTTCTCTATGAGGTCGGTCAGCAAGGGCAGAATCAAGAGTTGTCAGAGGCGGTTGTGACTCAGCTTGCCTCTGGATTCAGGCAGGATGTTCAGACAGAATCCATGTTTGAAATGCTGGAAGATTCCCCTTTGGATCCTGAGACTAAGTTGGTTTATGCCATTGAGGATGAGCTGGGGTTGTTGAGTGTGAATCAATCTGATTCTGCTGTTTGGGAAAAATTGCCTCCCGTCGATCGACGTTTGCGGTCTGCACTGTTGGATTGGATTGATCAGGATAACGATGTTAATCCGGATGGGGCGGAAAGCGACTTTTATAGGCAGAGGATGGGTTTGCTTCGCGTGAAGAATAAATCGGTTGAGTTACTTCCCGAGTTATATTTCATTCGGGATGCCGATCGTAGGCGCTATCAGGGGGGGGTACGTTGGTACTGTAGTGTAGATGATGAGGATGATTCGATAACAGAGGGATTGGGACTGGCAGAACTGTTTACTGTTTATGGGGATGGTCATCTGAATATTAATACAGTGCCTGAAACCATACTAGCTGCATTACCGGGTATTGGTGAGCAAGCGGCTCGTGCTATTGTGCAATATCGACAGACGATGTCACAGAGTCGTAAACCTGCCTTTGAGAAATCTCAAGATTTTTCTAGTGAAGAGTTTTTGCACGCTACGGGATTAGTTGCTCCTCAGCCCGCTTTATTGGAGCAATACTGCTGTTTTGCTTCGCAACATTATCGTGTTTATAGTCAGATTCGTAAAGCAGATGGGAGTTTCTGTTGTTTGATGGGAACCGTAAGACAGACATCTGAAGGACCTCAGTTACTCTTTGTGGAGGAAGTGCTGTGAGAAGTCGTAAAACTGCAAAGATAGATTGGGCAGCCATTCATCTGTATGATAATCATGCGGTGATTAGTTTTAGGCACGAGGGTGCTTGGTGCGATCAGTATTTCTCTAGCTTAGATGATTTAAAACAGGCCTTGCACGAGAAACAGTTACAGGTACGTAGATGGGGCGTTTCTGTGCCACGTGCCCATTGTATTTTGAAAACTTTGACATTGCCTGCACCCACTATGGATGAAGCGATGCGCATGGTTGAGTTCGAGATTCCTTCC
>JAKSAU010000695.1 GCA_022361535.1 Desulfobacterales bacterium | reverse complement strand
TCAACCATGTCCGAGGCCAGGAATCCTACCGGACTGTCTTCGGCAAGCATGTCACCGCACAGTCCGTGGATAAAGGCCCCGGTAAGGGCAGCAGCTTCGGGTTCAAGTCCCTGGGCCAGAAATCCTGAGATCATCCCGGTGAGAACGTCTCCCATGCCCCCTGACGCCATACCCGGGTTGCCGGTTGGGCAGATAAAGACCGTGCTGTCGGGACAGGCCACCAAAGTTTGTGCGCCTTTGAGTACCAGTATGACCTTATAGTCTTTGGCAAAAGACCTTGCCGTGTTCAGCCGGTCTGCCTGAACCTGGGTACTTGTTTTACCTGTGAGCCGTGCCATTTCCCCGGGATGAGGGGTTAAAATAAGAGGTGACTTTGCCTCTTTTAAAAGTTCCAGATCTTCTGCTATGCAATTTAGTCCGTCCGCGTCAATGACCGTGGGAATTGGTGATTCTGTGACCAGTTTTTTAACCAGGTTCTTAGTTCCGGGGTCGGTGCTTAAGCCCGGACCAATTGCCAAGGCTTGCTTGTCTGTCCAAAGGATTTTAATCCTTTCCCAGGCATCCGGTCCCAGACTGCCTGATTGCGTTTGCTCAAGGCCCTCAGTCATGGGTTCGATGACCATTGGCTCAATCACCGGCATGAGGGTTTCAGGCACTCCCAACGTAACAAGGCCTGTGCCTGTTCGCTTGGCAGCATTGGCGCACAGGGCAGCTGCCCCTGTTTTTCCGGGAGAACCCGCCAATACAAAAAGGTGCCCGAAACTGCCTTTATGGCTGTTGAATTCCCTGTCCGGTATGAGGCTGGAAATGTCTTGGTTTTCCGGCAGAAAAATATCCGGAAGTTCTGCCTTGGCAATATGGCCGGGGATACCAATATCAATTACTTCCAGATCGCCGGAATAAAAGTTGCCCGGATAGAGTACATGGCCGGCCTTTGCAAAGGCAAAAGTGGCAGTGGCATCCGCCTGGACAGCCACACCGCAGACTTCTCCTGTGTCCGCATTAATGCCGGAAGGGATATCCACACTGAATACGGGGTTTTCAGAGGAATTAATCAACTCAATCACATCTTTATAAAACCCGCGTACATCTGAATTAAGCCCGGTACCGAAAATGGCGTCAATAAACAGGTCATGACTGAGTAGCCTTTGGCTGTCCCGTTTAAAAGCCTGAGCATCTGGGATTTCGAAAAATGCAGACTCCGGATGTTCGGCAAGCAGTTTTTCAGCAAGGATCATATTAGCTTGGGCATCTCCTTGGACGCGATCACGGGTAGACAAGAGAAAAAAACTGACCCTAACACCCATCTCCATAAGATAGCGGCCCATGACAAACCCGTCTCCGCCATTGTTCCCGCGTCCGGCCACAACAGCCACACGATAATCTTCAATGGGGTCGAACCGGTCCACCAATGTTTCAAGGGCTCCACGACCGGCATTTTCCATGAGCACCATGCCCGGGATTCCAAAGTTTGTTATGGTGTTTTTATCCATTTGCTGCATTTGGTTTGTCGTGACTAATATCATGGCTTAATTTCCTTAATTGAACTTACCATTTGGCATAGTGTTCTTCGACCACCCCGCTGGTGGATTCAAGTGTGTATGTGTTTCCTGAGGCTGTAGTTATTTTTCCTTCAAACTGCCCGCAGGGCTGAATAAACCGGCTGGCAAGGACAATAAAATTATCATTGGCCTGCCGTATGCCTTCCGGGTAGAAGGTAAGCTTGATTTTCATGTCTTTTGATTGGATCTGCCATGGTGAAAGAGGCTTCTTTGGGTCATAGACATAATCTATTTCTCCTGCAGGTTCAGGCGTTCCGTCTATCCATACGGTATTTTCCAGCCTGCCGTTCTCATACACGCCTTTGGAGAAATTAAAACCGACCTTAGCCTGTTTACCCATTTTGTCTTCTCCTGAACCTGCACCACAGGCCCAGTTCCAGAAGGTCTGTCTTGGATAGGCACCGTGGGTCCAGTCGAACAAGGCAAATGTGTTGTCAGATGTCAGCCTAAAATCTTTGTCCCCCAAAAGGATTTCTCCTCTGGCTTCAAGTCCGGCTGCTTTAGTGGTAAATGCGGTTCTCTCCAACCCCATGTCCATGGGAAAATGCATGGGGGAGAATCCGGT
>JAKSAU010000623.1 GCA_022361535.1 Desulfobacterales bacterium | reverse complement strand
GTTCCTGCAATGTCCCCTATATTTTTTTAAGTGAGCACAGCTGCGAAGCAACGGTCACAGACCATATGGCTGCTATTGTTAAACTGACGCCTTCGGGGAATCCGGAAGAGATCAGGCTTATCGGGCACAGCGAATACACCATTCGATTTTCCGACCTTGAAAGTATTGCCCGCTCTTTTGGTTACACGGTGATACGGGGCAATTACACGGATTTTATTAAAATCGATTTTTCCGACAGGATTCGTCGGATTCTTAAATCCAACTCTCAAAAGGATGACCACGAGATCATCCGGCATTTTATCGAGGATCTGTATATCTATGAGTACCTGCTGCTGAGCCGCTAATGGAAAAGTAACGGCACCCGTCCTCTTCCGTTCGTCGGTTGATAATCATTGAACAAACACGTATAATAGCCCTTGATGTTTTTATCAACAGGAGGACGTCATGGCGCGAATCACAACCTATGAATTCGGACGGATGACCGTCGATGGCCGACCGCATACCTCGGACCTGATCCTCTATCCCGACGGCCGGGTCCAGGGAAACTGGTTTCGAAAGGCCGGCCATTTCCTGGAATCGGCCGACATACGCGAGCTGATCCGATCCACCCCCAATCGGATCATCGTGGGAACCGGCGCCTCCGGCCGGATGTCGGTGGACCCGGATCTCGAAGCCGAACTGAAAACTGCCGGCATTGCCCTGGATGCCATGCCTACAAGACAGGCCGTGGAAGCGTATAACCGTCTCTTCGGCAATGAGACGGACCTGGCCGCCTGTTTCCACCTGACCTGCTGAGCCCCATGACACCTTTAAATACCAACGCTCATCGATTCCGGTTCTGTCCGGCATGCGGCAAAGCCTGCCTGGCCCCGGACTCTGAAAAATCATTTCTCTGTCCCGCCTGCGGGTTCCTCTTATTCATCAACTGCGCGGCCGCCGCCATGGGTCTGATATTTGATCATCGGCAACGCCTGCTGCTGACCCGGCGGGCAGAGGACCCGGCTAGAGGGACCCTGGATCTGCCCAGCGGGTTTGCCGAACCGGGAGAGGGCATCGAACAGGCCCTGG
>JAKSAU010000970.1 GCA_022361535.1 Desulfobacterales bacterium | reverse complement strand
CCTGGTTGACGCGGCGCGCAACGGTGTAGATGCGCACCCCCGTGGTCTTGCCCTTTACGGCGACGGTGTCGAGGAGCCGCCACGCCAACTGCGATTCGACGTACGGGAAGAGACTTTCGGCGATGATGAGCTTTTGATGGTAGGGCTTGGTCAGCCCTTCCAGACGGCTGGCGAGATTGACCATATCGCCGATGACGGTGTAATCCATCTTCTTCTCGGTGCCGATGTTACCCACCGTCACCTCGCCGTAGTTGATTCCCACGCCGATGTGAAACTCGGGCTTACCGAGCTCGACCTGTTTACGGTTGAAATCGTCCAGCGCCTCGGACATCTCCAGGCCCGCCATCACCGCTTGATAGGCGTCGTCGTCGTGGTGTATCGGGGCGCCGAAAAAGGCCATAATCGCGTCGCCGATGTACTTATCGATGACTCCGTTGCGCGCCATGATGATATCGACCATGACCGAAAAGTAGCGGTTGAGACTGTTGACCAGATCGTCGGGGCGCATCGACTCACTGATGGTGGTAAACGACCGAATATCGGAGAAGAGGACCGCCAACTCTCGGTTTTCTCCCACGAGCATCGACTCGGGATTCTCGAAGAACCGATCGATCAACTCCTGGGGCACGTACTTCTGAAAGATGTTGCGGATTTTGGTCTCTTTCTTTTGGGCGAGGACCGCTTGATAGGCGTAACTTTTGATTTGCGAGTACGCCTTGTCCAACTCGCCGAGCATGATGTTGAAGGTGTGAGCAAGCTCTCCCGTTTCGTCCTTGTACTCTATGGGAACGCGTTCCGCGAGATCGCTCGACTCGATGATGCGTCGCATGGACGCTACGATAGCGGAGATCGGGCGCGTCAGCTGGGAGGAGAAGACCAACAGCATGGTAAACGAGACCAGAAGCGCGGCGGCGAGAATGATGACACTCTCTCGAACGATGCGATCTACATCGCGGTAAAATGCGTCACGAGACTCGGTGACCAGGTAGAACCAATCGAAGGGCGCGAAGTAAAACCCCTTGGCGACGCGCTCCTCTCCCTCGATGGTGAGATTCAACAGAGCCGTATCGCGATCGCGAAACACCTCGGCCAACCGCTCGCGCTCGGCGTCGGCGGGCTCCAAAGGCGTGTTCGACGCGACCGCGGAGCCGCTCTCTTCGATCGCGAACACCACCTCCGTATCGGTCCTCAGGAGCGACTCGGCATAGGAAAGGATGCCGGCCTGGGTGGAGGAGACCATGTCCGGGCGATTGATGAAATTGTTCTCCACCAATAGACGCCACTGACTCTCGGCGTGCCGCTGAAGCTCCCCGGCTTTGAAATCGAGGAACTCCTGTGTCACCCGCGTAATTCCGGTCGTCGAAGAAAAGACGGCCGATACGCCGGTGAGCACGATCGTCACCAGGAGGAGCGGCAAAACGACGATGACAATTTTT
>JAKSAU010000098.1 GCA_022361535.1 Desulfobacterales bacterium | reverse complement strand
TCCCTGACTTTGCCATACCTGCAACACCGCCGATGATCATCAACCCTGCACCGGAAGCCACACAGAACATAATCCAAAGTTTGTAGAACGCGCCTGTTTTAATGATTTCACTGGGAGCAAAATCCGTACCTGTTGGTGCGGCAGGGCTTGTGGCCGTGGCCCTTGCATCAGGATGAACATAGCCTTCAGGCGGATTAACCAAAAGCTGTGCCAGAAGTGATACAACAATCAAAAAGGCCACACCGAAAATCATCATGGACTGGGTCAGACCGAACTGGCCGATCAGGTAGGTGCCCAAAGGCGCAATATATACAGAAGCCAGACCAAAACCTGCCACTACGATTCCGGCAATCATCCCGGTTTTAGCAGGGGGGAACCACTTAATGGCCGGCGGGGTAGCAGAGG
Source organism: Desulfobacterales bacterium (assembly GCA_022361535.1). Next base: position 1,616 of record JAKSAU010000098.1, on the reverse strand, counting down.
CATAGCCAAATCCTAAGCCCAGCCCCATGAGGATACCGAATCCTATGATCCAGATGACCCAGGAGCTTGACAATGCACAAAGAATCAAGCCCAGACCGGTAAGGATACCACCAATAACCGCTGTCACTTTAGGACTGGTCTTGTCCTGAACCCGGCCGGCAAAGATCATGGCAAAGGCAAAAACCAGGCAGCAGACCGCATACGGATCGTTCAGGGCCGCCATGTTCCAGTTGAACACTCCGTCCCCGGCCAGAATAGATTCTTTGATGGACATCTTAAAAATACTCCAGGTATAAAGGATACCCAAAGCCAGATTGATTCCCAACCCGGCAAAAGTGACCCGCCATCCAAGATTTTTGACCTCATTCATAATGCATCTCCTTTAAAAAAGTTGTTGGCGCAACCTGAACTCACACCAATAAAATGATTCACATTCAGTACCTATAAGAGCAATCAGCGTGCCGGAGTTTAAAAAAAGTTGTAATACACTGTTTTTAAAAAAGATACAACCCAAAGCGGCAATACCTGTAATACCTTTTTGTCACAACAAAAGTTGTAACATTTAATTTATGGCCGAACGGATGTTCGGATGAAAAGGAATCCCGGTCAAATCACAACAAAAATTGTTAACACAATAAAAGTTGTAGCGAAAACAATGATATTGGGCATTTTTTTTAAAATCTGAATATTGCAAACGTAATTGGGGTAAGAATATTCCCTATCGGAAATATGTCAGCCGAATTGTTTATAGTTATTTTTGTTCACGAAGCTTTTGAAGGCGTTTGCTCAGGGCTTGCTGGGAGATGCCAAGGATTTTGGCTGCAGCAGACTGATTGCCGCCTGTTTGTTCCATGGCTTTTTCCACCAGGGTGTTAGAGGCTTCTTTTAAGGTGGGTAAAGGCTTGCCGTCCGGTCCTGTTGGCACTGTTTCCTGGCCGGGTTGGGCCAGCCCTGTAAATAAATTGGCAGTGATAGGGCCACTTTTGTACCTGGACAGGGCATCATGGACCATGGATTTGAGTTCCCTAATATTGCCTTTAAAAGGATATTTTTCCATGATTTCAATCAGGGTTTTAGGAATATCGGGAATGGGTTTGTCCAGGTCATCAGCAGCCTGACAGACAAACCGATCCAAAAGCAGAGGCAGATCCACCATTCGTTCTCGCAGGGGCGGAATGGTAAGCGTATGGGTTGACAACCGATAAATCAAATCTTTTCTGAACACCCCTTTTTTCTCAAGTGCCCACAGGTCCTGGTTGGTGGAAGCAATGATCCTGGCATCTGAATGCCGGGTTTTGTCCGACCCTAACGCCATATAATCACCTTCCTGGAGCAGGCGCAGCAGTTTAACTTGGGACGTCAATGCCAGATCCCCGATCTCATCCAACATCAGGGTGCCGCCTGCAGCCTGTTCGATCAAGCCGGGCCTGGCTTTGTCTGCACCGGTAAAGGCACCGGGCACATGGCCAAACAAAGTATCGGAAAAAACATTATCATCTAATCCTGCGACATTTACCTTGACCAACTTTCCTTCCCGGCCGCTTAAAGTATGGATACACTGGCCGATAAGCTCCTTGCCCACACCGGTCTCCCCGAAAACCAGCACAGGCTTGGAT
>JAKSAU010001143.1 GCA_022361535.1 Desulfobacterales bacterium | reverse complement strand
CATTTTTACCAGTTGAGCCTCTCCAAGTCGGAAAACAAGTAAGAATATTAAAGCAACACCAATTCCTTCTTTTTTAAAGAAAGAGATAAATGTTTCCAGAAAATCATCCATTAATTGCTTTAAGCTTTTTGTTTCTCGCTTTACATCAGTTTTTGGATGGGGAAGAATAAAAAAATGATACAGGCAAAATGCCGTAAATATGGCTGCAAATATAAAGAACGTAATACTCCAGGCCCAGGAAGTTTTTTCAGCTATTTGCTCCATGTGCCCAGCCAGGATGATAAGTGGCCCCTGCCCGGCAAGCATGGCAAACCTGTAAAAAGTATTTCTGATCCCGACAAAGAAAGCCTGATCATGTTTGGATAAACCAAGCATATAAAAGCCATCTGCAGCAATATCATGGGTTGCAGAGCTAAAGGCCATTAGCCAAAGAAAAGCCAGGCTGTATTGAAAAAAGCTGTTCAGGTTGAGCGTAAAAGCAACACCTGCCAAAGATGCTCCAACAAGCAGTTGCATACTGATTATCCAAAAACGTTTCGTTTTCAAATTATCGACTATAGGGCTCCAGATTGGTTTGATTACCCAAGGTAAATAAAGCCAGCTTGTATAGAGTGCGATGTCGGTATTCGAAATTTCCAGTTTCTTATACATGATTACAGAAACTGTCATCACAATAACATAAGGCAGCCCTGCAGTAAAATATAACGATGGGATCCAACTCCAGGGGTTACGCTTTTCTTTTTTCATAAGCTTTGCTTGGTCAAATCAATTAAAGTTCTTATAAATTAAATGACCAAGTTACTACTTTTTATCCCGTAATTAATTTAAAGGGGATAATAGTTTAAACTTAAATCTTCACTTAGTTTAGATTGATTGATAAACGGATTCCGGTTGTTGAATCTTTGAAGTTTTTAAATCCAACAGTAAAACCAACATCAAACATTAAAAAGATATCTTCCAAACTATAAGCTATTTCCATATAGTTGGATATTGACTCTGTTGTTAAGTAGTTTACGGTAAGCTTTTCACGAATTAAGCTTCCGTTAATTACAGGCAATCTTTTGATCAAAAATTTATCCAAATCAAATTTAATATGCCCTTCAATAAAATAATCTTTACTGAACAGCTCATAGTAACCTGGCAGGTAAAATTGCTCATCAGGATTGGATAAAGTAAGTTCCTGGTTATTTGAACTGAAGAATTTATAATCTTGTGCAAAAAGCGTTTTGTTATTTATGAATTTTCCTGATCTGAAAGAGTACTTCAATACATCATTAATACCGATCCGAACGTTTTGTTTTAGCGAGAATGTCAGCAGATCAAAATTTATCTGGCTCCCCATAAAATTATCAATCCCT
>JAKSAU010000521.1 GCA_022361535.1 Desulfobacterales bacterium | reverse complement strand
TTTTTTCGGATCCGCTGGTGGGCCGTGCTGGGCTCGAACCAGCGACTCTCTGCTTAAAAGGCAGATACTCTACCAACTGAGTTAACGGCCCGCGAGCAGCTCCAAAAAACAGGCCGTAATTTATATGTTTTTCCCAACCTTGTCAACCCCCTTTTTGGTTTTTTGTTTTTTTGTTAACAGGGCAACCAAAACAGACTGTATTTTTTTAAAAAATGTGTTTATATAATGCTTTTTGCAAACCCTTGTTATGGGGGTTGCATTAATACCAGCGAAAAACAGACATGAAAAAAAACATACTTTGGCTTATTCAGTCCAATCAGATAACACCCACCATGAGCAATTTTTTTAAATTGTTGCAGACGAGGATGGAGAATCTAATCACACTTTCGTTTATTGTTCCGGATTCCTCTATGGAACTGATTGAAAAGATAAAAAATCTGAATCCGACACTGTTCAAAACATCTTCCAGATCAGCAGCTTCTTCCTACAATGGGTATCTTGCCAAACGCGAGATACTAGATCCCCATGAGTTCACCCATGGACTTAAGTTTACAGATGCATTACTGTTAGATGATCTGGGCGGCGGATTTGTATTGGAAACTACAGTAGAATATACAAAGCCTGGAAACACGGCAGCGTTGTTTCTTCAAATCCCGACCCCGTTAGGCTCCTCAGATGGGGAAGAGAGGATTTTTCATGCTGCCATCCTATGGGCAAGGCAGAACCGGATTCCATCGATCGGATATGAACTGCTTCCGTTGGACGCAAGATGGATTCTGACCCCGTCTCTTCCGGACGGTGTCATTACTAGGACCGAAGAAAGCTATGAATACATGAAGCAGGTCATGGACCATAAAAATATTTGGCTGCTGCCCTTTAACGAAGCGTCCATATTTTCATCTGTGTCCAATGAATTCAATTTGAATGGTACAAAAGCAAGCTATCATTATAGGAACGAGCTTAAAATTCCCCGGGACAGGACCATTCTCTATTTACCGCATAATGTTGCCATGATTTACGAATACCGGGAAATCTTAAAAGTTTTACAGCCGTTGGGGAACAGGCTTCATTTGATGTTCAGTTTTGGCGAAGATCAGACCCGGGGCTCCCATTCCCACAAAGATATTGTAAAAACCGTCTATCACAAAGAACTGGAAGACTATGCCTCTTTTTCCTTCCATAATATCAACCACACCTGGGAGATGATGATGGCAGATAGCCTGGTTGCGTGCTCGGCCTGTTTTCATACCAACATTGCCTGGGAAAAAAACATTCCCAGTATCATATTTGATCCGTCCATACCGCCCATGGATAATGGGAACAAAAAAAGAGTCGCGCTAAAACAGACTCTGTTTGATTCTGTCCAGATGATCATTAAGAAAAGCCAAAAGAAATGTGACTTGGGGGATATTATGATGCGGGTCGCGCTTGCGGATGAAAAAAATGGATAATAATAATTTTTGGCAAGACAAAAAGATCATTGCATATATTGCACTTTCACATCATACCCGTTTTATTACCCCGATAACGGAAAAGCTCCAGAACTTAGGCGCCAAGATAACTTATTTAGTGGGACAGGCAGAACGCTCTCAAGAGATCACCGCCATCAAATTGGGATTGGAATACGCTCATATTTTTGACTATATTGATGGCACCGACAATGAGGACATCCAAGCCAACTATAACCGGTTAAAACAAACGTTCGCCCGCTCCTTGAAAAATACTTTTTTTCTAGGGAACCAACCGGTTTCAGTCACTGACAAAACCCTGTATGCCACAGCAATGGAGTATATTGGCTTTAAAAATCTTTTGACCAAAGAAAAACCGGATATTTGTATGGCCTTGCATGAAATAAACAGGTGGGGTAAAATGTTTGCCTTCTGGTCAAAAAAAAACGGTATCCCGCTCATTACGATGCAGGAGGGACTGGCATACACACCCGATTTTGGCAGTTCCGGGCATGCTCAGTATTCCACTATAAACCTGGTATGGGGAGACAACGCCAAAAAAAAATTTGTTAGCTTTGAAGCTCCTGAATCAAAACTAATACCGGTTGGCAACACCCACTTGGCAAAAGAGATAGCATTTCAGCAAAAAAATAAAATACGGGAAATAAAAAGAGAGGAATACGGTATTTCAGGCAAATTTGTCGTATTATTGGTTCTTTCCGCACTGCTTCCGGATCCAAAACTATTTAAACCTATTTTTAAGGCAGTTTCCGACAGCAATGACCTGACTGTTTTTGTAAAATTTCACCCGTCTTGTCGGAAAGCGCACCTGGACCAATGGAAAAAGGCTATTCTCTCTCAGTATAAGAATAACAGCTATTTCATTCATTCAGAGGAAAATACTTACAACCTGTTATCCATGGCAGATATCTGTGTATTGGGGCAGCAAAGCACCATCGGACTTGAAGCTGTTACCTTTGGCAAACCCCTTGTCAAGCTTGACATTGCTTACCGAAAAAACGCACCCTATTCTTTTGTAGATAAAGGTGTGGCCATCAAAATGAGTGTTGAGGAATTGGCCCGGCGCTTATTGAACCAGAAGGATTTTTCAAGATTAATCCCAGAAAAAAATAAAAAGCATTTCCTTACTACCGAACTCTCAGACATGACGCAGACTATCCCAAAGGTTTGCCGGATTATGGAAAAAATCATCACCGCCAACACCACCGAGATTAATGCCATCAAAGAAGCCTCCCAGGTATACAGTAAAAAATGGTCCATTGTTATTCAGGTCCCAAGGCGGCCCGATATGTTCCTGATTCAGCTTGAAGCGGTCGCCGTCAACTCGACGAACCAAGGTGACTATGAAGTCATAATTCTGGAACCTGAAACGAAATCGGACCGGCTTACAGAAATCCTGGACTCTTTAAAAGGGAATGTAAAAAGAAGTGTCATACCTGACGGTGAGCGTGGGGTTTCAATGATCAACCGTGCCGCCCAAATCGCAATAGGGGAGTACTTAATCGTACTGGACAAGAATCTTTCACCGATCAAAAGGTGGCTTGACTGTCTGGATAAAGCGTTTATCAAGCATGGACCTGCCGCCATTTTGGGGGCCAGGATAATGGACAGTAAGCGGAGAATCACCAATGCAGGCGTGGTGGTGGACTACAACAACACACCGGTCAGTGCATACCGTTATTTACACGG
>JAKSAU010000465.1 GCA_022361535.1 Desulfobacterales bacterium | reverse complement strand
CGCGAAAGGGAATATCCAGTCGTTGTGAAGCCATTTTATCCTCCCCTAATTCCGCTGATTTATTGTTTTTATCAGTCGGGAATTTCTTTTTATTATGAGAATAGAATAGCAAGGATCAGATCAAAAAAAAGCCCGCATTGAAGTGCGGGCTTTTCTTTTGTTTTCTATACAAAATTCTAGAACGGGATATCGTCGTCGAAATCACCGCCTGATGGGCCGCCACCGAAACCGCCGCCTTGATTACCGCCACCAAAGCCACCGCCCTGATTGCCGCCACCAAAACCACCGCCTTGGTTATTGTTATTTCCGCCGCCGAAGCCGCCACCACCTTGACCACCTGCACTATCAAGCATAGTCAGATTTGAATTGAAGCCTTGCAGCACAATTTCAGTGGAATATTTCGTGATACCATCTTGTTCATACTGGCGGGTCTGAAGCTGACCTTCCAGATAGACTTTGGACCCTTTGCGAAGGTAATTCTCTGCAACACGGCACAGGCCTTCGTTGAAGATGACAACGCGATGCCACTCAGTTCTTTCTTTGCGTTCACCCGTTGCCCGGTCATTCCAGCTTTCAGATGTGGCAATTCTCAAATTACAGACAGGTTTTCCGTTCTGCATGTGCCGAACTTCCGGATCTGCCCCCAAATTACCTATGATTATTGCCTTATTTACCATTCTTTGCTCCCTTTGGGCTCATTTTTGCGGTAGTTGTTCGGAGTAAGCGGCTAGTATATTACAGATATTCTAAAGAACAAGTTTAAATCATCTGGTCATTGCCGAAAGTGCGGCACGGTCGAGCATTGCACTCAAGCCCCCCCTGGTGTGCGGTGCGTAACCGAACACTTTTTCCCAGATCTCATCACTTTCCATACAGAGATAGATACAAGTATCAGCTGCTACTCTTTCCCTTAGTAGTCCATAAAGATGACGGTACATCTCCTCACGTTGCGTGCGAAAATATCGCATTTTACCATCTAACCCGCAAACAAATTCTTCAGAAAAAATTGGTGAACCTGCAAACCTCCGTTCGCCGATCCGCTTGAGTTGCGGTAAATAGCGTAAAGCCCCCATGGAGATCCAGACAATCATCTTGCTGTCCACCTGAGAAAAAAGGAGTTGCACCACCTCTTCATACTCCCGTTCCCAGTTATCATGGACAATGATGGGGTCAAAATGAAAAGCCAGTTTATATCCCGCATCGGCGGCTCTTGAGGCAGCCATGACTCTTT
>JAKSAU010000263.1 GCA_022361535.1 Desulfobacterales bacterium | reverse complement strand
TTCAATGGGTCACCCATCGTATTGATCAACGTCACCTAGGGTTACGGGGTATCAATTCGAACCTGGATGATAAGTATCTACTACTCGTCAATGGTCGTATCATGAATCAGCATACCGACTTCGGTGTTTGTACGGAACGTGATATGCCCATGTTACGAGATATCCACCACATCGATGTCGTTCGCGGTCCGGGATCAGCGCTTTATGGTCCTGGTGCATTGGCAATGGTTATTAATATTGTGACCGAGAACGGCAGTACCTTTGAGGGGGAAGAAATTATCGCGCGTGCCGGTGCTGGTCAGAAGTTTGGCTCTATTGAATATAAACGAGGCCGGAAATTAAATAAAGACTCTTCGTTTTATGTATATACCGCAGTTGGGAAAGTTAACGGTTCAGATATCAAAGAATCGCCCATCGTTTTAGGTCGCGAACAAACGTATAAGGGAGTTACCTATAGTTCTGACCACGAACATACGATGCACTTTCAGAATTTTCTGCAAGGTTACCAAGATCGGCCAAAGTGGAAACTACACGGTCAGTACCAGAATGGTGGTTTGGATATTTGGGGGCGTTTTACCCAAGGTGGAGAGCAGATCGATGCACCCAATGGAGCTGATAGACACTGGTATGTAGGTCAAGGATATGACCAATTTACGCTCTATGGTGGCTATACCCAGACAATTTCCGATCAAACTAATATTCAGTATGTATTGAGTTACGATCAGACGACGGCTGTCAGTCAAGGAATGGAACGCTGGCGTTTCCGTGAAGAAGAGATTTACGGTCGCATCGTGGGCAGTTGGAAACCGAAGGAAGAACATTCATTTGCATTGGGGACTGAAATCTCGCATGAGTGGTTCGGCCAAAGAGCAGGTAGTAGAACAGCTCATCATTGGCGCATGGGCGATATGCCGAAGTGGGAAACAGATCTGTTGTCATTGTTTGGTGAATACCAGTGGAAGCTGGCGAACCCTTTAACACTCTTCTTGAGTGCACGTTGGGACGATCATTCCTATACGGATGCCATGTTTTCACCTCGAGGGGTATTGGTCTATACGCCTACCGTACAAGATGCAATTAAGCTCATGGCCTCGCGTTCGGCGCGTACAAATTCTGCTGTGGAAATGAGATTACATCATGAAAACAATAATGCTGATAGTGATGCGGAAACTCTGAATGCTTATGAGATTCGTTATGAACGTCAGTGGACAAAAGCGTTCTCGGTAGCGGGATCTGTTTTTTATCACGATCATGAAGTTCTTGG
>JAKSAU010000215.1 GCA_022361535.1 Desulfobacterales bacterium | reverse complement strand
TTTATAGCAATTCTCAAGCTAAATTTCTGATTGACCCTGGTGACCAAGGGTATCCCATATAACAAATATCGGCTCGTTAGTTCTAAGAAGCGGCTGCCGAATTTTTTTCAAAAAATCCGCTGATGCCGTCTTCTTAGAACTAACGAGCCTAAGTGCTCAAATGGCAATACTTTAATTTGAGGACACTGCCGATAATTAATCTAACCGCATTATAAAGGAATATATTTTTCAAGAATCCCTATATCCTAAATTAACCGAATCTCGGCCTGGTATTAGGACCCTTGAAATCATGAACAATTCTTTGGATAAGATTTATCTGGTCGGCAGTTGTTTTTTTATGATCATAATTGGTTAACATCTTTGTTCTGGCTTTTTCACGAAGGGGAGTCATGAACGACGGATATTCTAAACAAGCAATGGTTTTTTGAACCAAATCAACATGATTTGTTGGATCTGATAAGATCCCGTTCTTTCCATCCTTAATGAATTCCCTTGACCCCAAGTTTTCAGGTGTTACCACCAAGCTGCCGCAGGATAGTGCATATAAAAGCATATTGGAAAGAAACGGAAACGGATCCGGAAACACACATATTGAGGCCGTCCGAAATAGATCGCGGCAGTGTTCAGGACTTGGGTGGTGTTTGATACTGATCCGTTTATCCTCTCCCATGTCTTGATGCTCATTTTTATGGCTTTTGTTGGTATTCAAAATGATTGCCCTGGCTTTGGTGCGCTGGTTATTGATGTGGAGCAGGAAATCAAAAAGAGCAGGAGAATTGGCGGTAAATGGCGGCCGGCCGGAGACACAGACGATGAGTTCTTCTTTCAGGCAGGAAATCTTGTCGGGCATTTCAGAGTTACCAGGTTTTGAGGGTCTTCCAGATTCAGGTGAAAAGTAATCTGTGTCAATGCCCGGATGAATGACAGATAGTTTTGGCCGTAAAAGTTTTGGGAACGTTAACCTATGGTTCTGGGTGGGGCAGATGCCCTTGGTGCAGGTCATAAGATCCTGCAAAATGAACATGCTTTTTTCTTTGGCTGCCACAGCACCTGCAGACAGATCCTCGGATAAGATCGTTTCGGTCAGGATTGGCTGATCAGAATACCCGGTAAAATATCCGAGAAACGGTGTTGTTGGGAACAGGTCCCTGACGAACAACGTTGCACCCGTCCCAGCTTCACTGATGAAAATATCAGGGGTAATATCACTCTTTTTAAGCGTGCTCAAAGCCCCGAATGCAGCTTGACCAATTTTGTTTAACCCTGAACCTTGATTCGTGGCCTCGAACTGCGGCATAGGAAAGTACTGAAACTCTACCCCCGGGATAGGAGCGTTTGAAGTCGAATCTGAGGTGATGAAAATGATTTTGTTTTCAGGGCCTTGAGCTAACGCCTGTGCTAAGTATTTAAAGCGGTCTGGCATTTTGGGATGGATAAAAACGATCTGCATCTATCTTTCCTGGAGAGAGAAACTCAAGGTGCTGATAAAGGGATCTAACAGATATTCCATGATGGTTCTTTCTCCAATCCGTATATATACGGCCACAACCATTCCGGGATAAAGGCTATACTTTTGGGTTCCGGCGGTAAAAAAATGCTGAGTTGATTCAATCCGGATCCTGTAAAAGGTCATGCCCAGATCATCAGTAAATGTATCCGGGCTGATACCTGCAATTTTTCCTTGTATTTTTCCGAACTTGGCTGAGTCTTTGTTGGGCAATCTGATAAAAACAGGCTGGCCTTGGCTGATATATCCGATATCGGATATATCAAGACGGGCCTCAATAACCAGACTGTCCTGGGTCGGCACAATATCAGCCAACGTATCTCCTGGTTTGACTACGCCGCCTTTGGTCACTTTATAAAGACGCTTGATGACTCCGGTGATGGGGGCACGGATAACGGTTCTTTCAAGGCTGTCCTTAACTTTTTTCCGGCGGATATTGGTTTCCTTGAGTTCCTCCTTGACGCTTTTAAGGCGTTCGGCAGTATCTTCTTTGAATTTGTGCTCGGTTTCCTTGCGCCTGGCTTGGCTTTCGAAAAGGGCATGCTTTGCTTCCTTTAGTGCTGATTGGTCTTTGATGATCTTTCCCTGGATTTCTTTCTGCCGGTTGAGGATGCCAAGATGTTTGATACGGGTGGTCAGGTTGTCTGCCAACAACTCCTCGCTCAACGCCAATTCCTCTTCAAGCAGGGGAAGCCGTTCCAATTTGTTGGCAAGCTGGGCTTTGAGAGTCTTGATATGCTGCTCCCGCTGCCGGATCGTGGTGTCAAGTTTGGTCATGGTAGACAAATGGCTTTGCATCTGTGTCTTGAACAAGGCTTGTGCGTCAGATACTAGCTGAAGATGGTCCCGGGCGATCTCAGGCGGAACATTAATGTCGGTTTTACCACTTAATTGACTGGTCAGCCTGAGAACATCCACACTAAGGGTGTTTACGCGCATATCCATCTCTTCCATGCTGGTGCCACTGCGGATTTGTTCCAGTTCTACCAGGGATTGTCCCTGCATCACCTGGTCCCCTTCACTGACCTTTATTTCTCTTATGATTCCGCCTTCCAGGTGCTGGACCTGTTTTACTTTTCCGCTGGGTATAACCTCTCCCTGGGCCATTGAGACGACATCCAAGGTGCCGGTGTACGCCCATACACCAAATGCCACAAACGTTGCAGTCAACAGGAAAAAGAACAAATGGGTGGTGCGGGAAACCTTGTAAGCGTTTTCCACTAAGCCCTCCTTTGTGCAACTGAACCCTGCCCTGTGATTATACGGGGAACAGGTTTTTGGTTTAGATCAAGGATTTTAGTGGTTCCTTTAAGAATTTTGGGATCAGCCGTACAGACTACTATGGTGCACCCTACAACGGCCAGGCGGTTTAGCACTCTGTAAACCGCTTGCTTCCCAGTTGTATCCATTCCGGCAGTTGGGTCGTCAAACAGTACGAGCTTACCCTGCACAGCCAGGGCTCTGGCCAGGGCCAGGCGTTGGCGGATACCTAAAGGTAGGGCCTTTTCATTATCTGCAATTCGTGTTTCCAGCCCATGCGGGCTGGTATCAATAAAGGACCTTAAATCCGACAGTCTGAGAATATCATTTAGGCGCTCATCAGTAAGCACCGGATTGGCCAACATGATATTTTCCTTTAAAGTGGCAGGAATAAACCCTGGTTCCTGGGGCATGTATGTAATCTGATTGCGCCACCATCCCGGGGCTATCTGGGAAATGTTTAGACCGTCAGCCAGTATTTGGCCCCTCTTGGGTGGCTGCAAGCCTGCAAGAAGTTTCATCAGGGTTGTCTTGCCTGTGCCGTTGTCACCGGTGATGGCAAGTACTTCTCCGGGGGCAAGTGACATGTTGACGGATTCAAACAAAGGCGAGGGGCTGTCCGGGTATGCAAATCCCAGGTCCTGAAATTCGATTTTGCCTTGGAATGTATCGAGGGCGGCACCGCCGGATGATTCTTTAGGAAGTGCAGACACCCTGGAAATAGATTGGAATGCCTGTTTGGCTGCTCCCAGGTTGATAAGGGCTTGAATAAACCTTGTGCTGCTTCCAAAAGCTTTAGTGAAAAGGATATTTGCACCGATCAAAGCACCTATGGTGAGTTCCCCTTTAACAACAAGTACGGCACCTGCAGCATAAACAAAAACCGAAGTTAGAACTGAACCGTTGGAGGTAATTATATGGGTAAGCTCTCGTAAATTGGCCAGCTTAGACTGGAGGGTTGAGATCCCTGAAAGTTGGGAGTTCCGACGTTTTTCCAAAAAAGGGATGGCACAAAACGCTTTGAGGGTTTCGATTTCTTTGAGTAGGGATAAATTCAGTTTTTGGTGCTCCATGTTGACCGCTGCAAGTTGACGGCTGCTCTGTAAAGAGCGGATGTGGGTGATCCAGTTGAAACCCAAAGCCAGGCCGATTCCCAGGCAGGCGATTGCTGCAAGCATAGGGCTTAGCAGATAAACTACCCCAAGCAAAAGAATTGAAAACGGGGCATCCAGGACCGCGTTTAACGTCTGGGTGTTGTAAGTTTTTGTGATGGTGCGGATTTGGTTAAGCGTTTCATGAAAAACTGAAACCGGAACTGTGGACAGTATATCTGGTTTTGTCTGGGTTATGAGGGCCAACACTTGTTTTGATAATTCATCGTTGGGTGTTTGGTTGACTGCTCTTCCCATCTGGTTTCGGATAATCTTGAAGCACACTTGGAGTACCAGTGCAATGCACATACCCACGGTAAGGGTTACAAGGGTACCGTGGAAACCATAGGTAATAAACCGGTTCAGAATCTGGATCACATACAGAGGCATTGCAAGGGATAACAAGGTAATCAAAAAAGTTGCCCCGATAATTTCAAAGGCAAGAAACGGCGAACGAAATAGTCTGTTGAGAAGTTCTTTCATGATACCTGGAAGATCAGGGGGCGAAAAGGGTCAGGCTGATCTGTCCCATTGCATAAAGCAAGTTGTAGGCAGCGATTTTCATGTCCTGTCCTGCTGCAATGGCTGTGGCCTGGGCGTTGATATAATTGACCTCTCCATTGAGAACATCCAACAAGGAACGAGTACCCATTTTTCGTTCTTTTTTGGCCAGTTCCAGGAAGTTTTTTAAAATTTCGACTTGTGTATCCAGCATCTCTTTTCGCCGGGTCAGTGTTGAAAACTGGTCCCATGCATTTCGTACCTGCTCTTGAACCAACAGCCCTGCATGGTCCAGGTAGTTCTCTGCCGCAGCCTGGGCTGCCAAGGCACTTCTAATGGCGGCGGTATCGCCTCCACCACTAAAAATATTATAGGAAAATTCCACCCCTGCTGAATAATCCCTGCGGTATCCGTCGGCTCCATTGTCGTCTTCTGCATCAATGTACTCACCAAAGAGATTAAGGCTCGGATAATAAGAGGTTTTCGAAATATCAACATCCTTGCGGCGCAGGTCAAGGTCATAGCGGGTTATCCTGATGTCAGGATTTGACTGTAACGCTGTATCAATGGCTGAATCCAGATCTTTGGGCAGTTGGGCATCCGGTAAAGGGATGTCAATAAACTGCCCTATATCATGGTCTGTTGGATAATGATAAAAAACAGCCTGGAATCGATTTTTTGCAAGACTTAGCTCCCCTTCGGCTTCTACGCGCAAGGCCATGGCTCCAGCCAACTGGGATTTGGCCTGGAGTACATCTGAAGATAAGCCGGCCCCTTTTTCAACCAATGCTTTCTCCACACCGGTAAGCGCCTTTATTCTTGATTCTGAGTACAAGGCTGTTTTTAACCGCTCTCTTGCTCGGACAATACCGATATAAGCTGATATACCTTCTCTCAATGTTTTCTGGGTGACAGAAGAAAGGCCGGCTTCTGACTGCTCAAAAGCCAGTTTGTCCCTGTCAATGGTATGAGTGGTTTTGCCAAAATCACTTATTAATTGTGTCGCTTTAATTGTTACTTCATGTCGCCATTGATACGTGTTTACAGAAAGCTCTTTTTCAATCCCTTCTTTTCCGGCATCCCCATAAAAGTCGACAGACGGCATATAAAGAGCCTGAGTCTGGCGCAGCACCTCTTTGGCCGATTCCATACGGTGTCTTAAACTGGCAATCTCTTTGTGGTTATCGACCAGGCTGGTTAACAGAACATTGGGGTCCGGATCAAATCCCGGATCAATAATTGGTTTGATAGAAGACGGTGCTGCTGTTCCCTTACCCGCCAAAGATATAAAAAGCGGGATAAAAACAATACATATCAAGCCAAAATTCATCTGTCGCATATGGTAGATTCCTTTTCAATGAGGGACATCATTGGATAAAACCTTGAGAAATTCAGTCCCGGTTACTACTAAATGGCGGCGATAACTTTTTTATTGCATTAACAAAGAGGTATCTTTAACATAAACAGCAACACCCCTTATTTGTCAAGAATAATTATCTTTGTTTTAGCAGTATTGATAAGGCATTTGGCCTTTGAGAGGACTTGTGGGAAACCATATTTCAAGGGAATTTGAAGATAGCACAAATGGCTGATCTAAGGCGATTAAAAAAAAGTCGATGGGCGATATTCGGAACCGGATTTGGCATTACCATGTTTTTTGTCGCGGTTTATGTCTACAAACCCGCTTATTTTAAAATCATTGAACTTAAGCTCTATGACACGTTCTTGTCGCAGGTTCATACACCGCCCAAATCTTCTGCCGTTGCCATAGTGGATATTGATGAGTACAGTATCAGGGCATTTGGGCAATGGCCCTGGCCCCGGTATCGTGTTGCATTGCTATTGAAAAAGATTCAGGCTGCAGGCGCCCTCGCCGTCGGCAATGATATCCTGTTTGGTGAGCCTGACGCTACATCGCCAAAGGTTTTAAAGGATACGCTGAAACGGGACCTTAATGTTGACATGGGATTTACCGGCATTCCAGGCCAGCTCATGGACAATGACCGTTTATTGGGGGATATTCTTTCAACCGGTCCCTTTGTTCTCGGATATTCTTTTTACTTTCAGCAAGGTGAAGCTGGCAAGACGCCTGATGTCCCACTGCCGGTATTTAAATCCAATCTGGTTAAAACCCAAGGTGCGGGAGAACCTGGCCAATATTTGATCCGTGCGAAACAGGTTGTGCCGCCATTACCTGTTTTGTTGTCGTCTGCTT
Source organism: Desulfobacterales bacterium (assembly GCA_022361535.1). The sequence goes on along the minus strand of JAKSAU010000215.1, from coordinate 24,621 downwards.
CGTCAGCAGGTTTTTTAAACACACTGACAGATATGGACGGGGTACTGCGAAGGGTTCCGATGGTTATCTCTTTTCAGGAAAAACTTTATCCACACATATCACTTGCCACTTTGATGGCGGCTCTGGGTAAATCAGTTCCGGACCCGTTGCTCAAAGTCAGTTCCGGGGGGATTTCTTCCCTTAAAATAGGCTCTACGGTAATTCCTTTGGAAGCCAACGGCGCCATAATGGTGAATTACAGGGGGCCTGCCTACACATTTCCATTCATTCCTGCAGCCCATTTGCTCCAGGATCGAGTTGAAAAGGGCGTCTTGGAAAACAAAATTGTATTTTTGGGGTCTTCGGCTGCAGGATTAATGGATATTCGCGTTACACCCATGGCAGAAGTGTATCCCGGAGTAGAAGTCAATGCCACTATTGTGGATAATATTTTGAGCCGTGATTTTATCATCCGTCCTGACTGGGCACCGGGATTGGAGCTTGCCGGCATTTTCCTTTGGGGGGTGATTACTACACTTGTTATTGGCCGGGCTGGTGCCCGCCTTACCCTGCCTTTGACCCTGGTATTGGGTGCAGGTGCCTGGATCGGTTGTGTCCAAGCATTAAAAATATGGCATTTTTGGCTTTCCCCACTCTTTGCTCTCATGGTTCTGGCTGCCAATTTTTCTTTATTGACGCTGTTGAAGTTCTGGGTGTCTGAAAAGCAGAAACATTTTTTCAGGTCTGCGTTCAGCAAATATGTTTCCAAAACTGTGGTTGACCAAATCAGTGAATCTCCTGATAAATTGACTCTGGATGGTGAAGAAAAGGAGGTCAGCATTTTTTTTGCAGATATCCGGGGATTTACCGCGTTGTCTGAAAAACTCACCCCTACCCAGGTGACCAATTTACTCCATGATTATTTCACCCCTGTCACCCAAAGTATCATTGCACACAAAGGTACCTTGGATAAATTTATCGGTGATGCTGTAATGTGTTTCTGGAATGCGCCCATGGATGTCCCGGATCACAAGTCACAGGCTGTGAAAGCCGCATTAGATATATTGGACGTTTTAGAAAAGATGAATCGCAAGTTTATCCGGAAATATGGGATTAGCATTGATATGGGGATTGGCGTCCATTCAGGTAAGTGCCGGGTAGGCAACATGGGATCAGTGGATTTGTTTGACTACACCATTATTGGGGATAATGTGAACCTTACCTCAAGGCTGGAAGGGTTGACCCGGTTTTACGGGGTTAAACTCATTGTAAGTAAAACCATAAAAGAGAGTTTGCAAGACGAAGACATTGTCTTCCAGGAACTGGACCTGGTGCGGGTCAAAGGGAAAAGAGAACCGGTTGAGATATTTACGGTACACAGGGCCTCGTCAGTTAAAGATTGCCTTGAGGAATTATCTGAATATAAGAAGGCCCTTGAATTCTACAGACGAAAAGATTTTGAGCAGGGGCTTGTCTTGTTTACAGTCCTTGCTGACCGTTTCCCTGAATCAAGTTTGCATAAACTATATCAAGCCCGGTGTGCCCAGTTTATGAACTTCCCGCCTGAGGATGACTGGGACGGTGTCTTTGTCCATGTGGCTAAATAGCTTAGCCCGCTCTCATTTCAACCACATTTCCCGCTTGGGCAGCGATATCCACACCTACTCTAATGGCTTTAAGTCCGCGAACGTCCGGCATATCATCCAACTCTAAAAATTCCATGTCATTATTGAGTTTTCCTAATGTAGTCATAAATTCAATATGCTGGCGGATCTCACGTCCTTCTGCAGGATTTGAGTAGACCACAGCAATGCGGCCGGGCTGTGTTAAACGTTCGCCTGTTTTTTTGACAAGGGCTTTATCAAGACGGGATTTAATGATTTCGTGCCGGACGTCATATGCCCCGTCTACATCGAAGCGCTTTTCATCAAACCTGAACCGAATGGATAAGGGGGTATGATTGACCAGGATAAGGTGGCAGGTATCTAAGGGCACTTTAAGTCTCGGTTTGAGCTGCTCGGTATGCCAGGCCAGTCCACAGGCCAGCATAAGTTGCCAGAGCGTCATGTCCTGGACATGAAAACGGGCCAGCCGCTGGTTTTTATTCATGGAGGCACCGATGTACATCATGTAGTCCACCCCGTCGGTCTGGCGTTTTTCAAAGTAATGAGGAAAATCTTTTTGGATTAAACTGTCTTCCTGCTCCAGGTAGGCTGAAAGAGCCTGGTTGACCTGAAAGACACTTTCTTCATAGTCTTTGCGTTTATCGTAAACCATGCCTGCAACCGGGTCTAACGCATTCTCGTATGCGTTTATTTTGTCTGCAACATCAGGGCCCAGTGTTTTAAGATCTTCAAAAGAAGGCCCAATTTCATTTTTCAGCAGGGTGAACACCGCATTTTCATCACTGGAGGTAACTCCTTTTGAGATTTGGTCCAGCTTTGTCTGAATACGATACTTAAACTCCTGGAGAATGGGCCAGGATCTATGGTTTGAACTGGCCTCCATGACACCATGGGCCAGGTTGAGCTGGTGGGTCAGGTCTTTTTGGATTCCTTTGTTGCGGGCCAATGACGATCCGCGGATATCTGACTGACCGTAAAACGGAATGACATCTTTGAAAATGATGGGTTCCATCTCAGAGGCTGTATTGCCTTGACGGACTCGTTCCATATGACTGATGGCCGCTTGCTCAAACCGCCATTCCACAGATGGATGAACTGCTGTACATTTTTCTTTAATAATGGATTGGATATGCTTGTCCATGTCATCCAGCCCACGTTTTAAGGCAACTGAGAAAATCGGAACCACTTGCTGTAAAAGCATGGTATCCACAGGGCCTAAATCGTTGGGCGTACCGGTAAACACTTCTAAAAGCCCTATGATTTCTCCCTGGTAGCTCAATGGCGATAACAGCATAGATCGAATGCCCGCAGCAGCGGCTTGCTCTTCTGCCGGAAGCAGATCCGGTTTTAAGGCCAGATCAGCCACTCGCATAACTCCATCTCCTTTTGCGGCTTCAACCCATATGGACCCTTCAATGTCTGCCAGGTTGATGTGCTGGGAGTTTGAAAAAAGGCAGTTAATATTGGAGTCACAATCGTTTTTGATGATCATGACCTGTTCGCCCTGGAGTGCTGCAATACCGATATGCATGTCCGGTCTCTGGAAAAGGGTCTGAAGCCTTTTTTCCAGCAGGGCTATCCCATCGGAGGAAAATATGGAGTGCTGGTCAATAAGATCTCTTTCCAGGGCGGATATTACCTCGGATTCTGTCACGTCAATTGCCCTGACCAGATTTAAGCCGGTAAACTCATATTGGTCCAGGTCAATGTATTCTTTGAGAATGTTAAGATCTGTAATGTTATCGTAGATCCGATTTTCATCTTCGTCTGTCAATTCAGGAGGAGGAGATAAAGGCCTGATTCTTATAAATTGAAAATCCGCTGTAATTCCGAAATACCTGGATAATCCGGTTTCCTGGTCAGGAACGACTTTTATGTCTACCTTTTCCAGTCGCTGACAACGAATGCCGTAAATCCGTTCCAAGATCAAAAGATAAAGTTTCAACCGTTTTTTATTAATTTCGGTTTCCAGGTTTTTCTCAAGAACGGATTTAACAAAATTATCATTGTCCAAAAAGATTCGCTGGAATTCCGGGCTGACAAAGAAAGGTTCAAATGTACATGGTGTGAGCGCACCGGAGATCTCTTTTTCGAATGTAGCAGGCGGGAAAACTGCTGTCATAAGAGGCTGCAGAATATCGTAATGCTTATTGAGAACCCCTATATCTTCTATATCACCTTTAAGTTCCGGTGTTTGATCAAACCGTTCTTTGATATGGCCGTACATCGTTTCCATATGACTGCACTTGGGGACTAATTTTTTTTCCCAAAAGTCAAGAAGTGGTTCAAGACTGACTTTTGCATGAATATCATTGCCTAAGATATTGCTTCCCATTGTTTACCTCCCGTAATGAATATCCAAAATTAAGCATTACCCGGCTCTTGTCAATGGAAGGCCGGTGCACTTGTAATACTTAATAATTCAGGGTGTTGGCATGTTCAGTCTTGATTTGGTTTTAAGTTGATAAGCTTTCATTTTTAATGCATGGAAGAGTCTTTCTACTTTAATTTGCATAATCTAAAAAGTTAACCATTTGTTGACATTAGGCTTTGAACACTGTTTGCCCCAAATAAGTTTTTTAAGAAAAACAATGGGTACTGTTGAAACTTGGTTGAAATATAATCATCTTGATCATATTTCAGTTTTTTATCAATGCTTCATTCAGTTGTTTGAATTGTCTAATGCCGGCAGAAGGGGCTAAAGCCTTATCCAGCATGGCTTTGTGAAATAATACATTGATATTGTGGTAAATGAGCCCCCTGGCATAGTTTGTGATTTAATAGGGCTTTAAGACAATTATTGTTAAAATGATGACAAGAAATGTTAAAAATGGCTTTTTGAAAGGAAAACCAATATGCTGTCCTTATTAAATTCCCGACCTGATGAAGTTGTGATCAAATGCCCGATGTGCAGCACGGCTAAAAGCTTAGCGAAAAGCAAAATCAAGGATAAAAAATTTGTTAGTCTCAGGTGTACCTGCGGAACCCGTTTTTATAAGCAAATCATTCGAAAAGACTTTACCAAGATTGATTTAATATCAGCAATTGCACGCTTTGACGTGGAAACCCTCTGGTACAAAGTCAAAAGAATGCTGCTTTTAAACCCGGACACTAAAAGTGAAAGAATCAGATTGGCGTAAAAGGGCTCTGCCAACTGTGCCGGAAAGATCAAAGGTCCGACATAGTTGGCATATAGGGGGGCGTGTTAATCAAGGTTGCCCTTTTTAAGGTTTTTATATCCTTCCAGTTTTATCTTTTTTTCCTGGCACTTTTCTTTGATGATGTCTGCAGCCGCAAGATTCATCTTTTTCTGGTTGTCATCTACCTTAACATTGAACCCGCAGTTGAATGGTCCTAACCGGATGCTGTCTTCTTTTCCCATGTACTCATCATAAATACGGGTATAAGGATGTGCAAAAAGCCAGCGCAGTTGCAATGTCGTAACGGCGCTTTGGGCAAGGCTATCCATAAACGTTTCAAGGTCTTTAAGATCCTGATCCACAAGATTATTCCAGCCTAATATGACATTGGCATTGACCTTAAATCCACTTTCCCTGCAGAAATCAAGTGTTTCCATGACTTCATCCATGCGCGTCCCTTTATCTAAATACTTCCACATGCGGTCTGAAGGAAATTCAATACCGAACCCAAGCGTGGAGGCAGGAATATCGCCGTTGAGTAATTTAACCACATCTCTTAACGCATTTGTTTCCGCTTTGGCAGCGCGCATGAAATATCTGTATTCAATATCATCTGCTTTGGGCAGTTTCGGCAGTATTTTGCGAATATGATCAGGGGTAATGGAGCCGGTATTCAGGCGTACGATTTTATGGCCGTCAAAGATCATGTCTTTGAATTCAAGGCCGAATTCTTTTCTTTTTCTGGCATGTTCCATAGTGTGCTGGGCAATGGAACAAAACGGACATTTTTTCCAATAACACAAGTTTTCAAGGGTATAGGAAAAATAAACCCTGCTGCCTGCAGGTACGTTCTCAGGTATTTCCAGTTTCCATGTGCCTGAAAACTCAGGTACCCCAAGAAGGGATTCCATACTACGGCCTGTAAGCGTCAAATTGCCGGGTAATTCTTTTTCCACCTTGAAGTGAACAGAGTGCCATCCTTCTTTAGTAGCACAGCGTTCAGATGCTACCGGCCCTCCCACAATAAATTGGATATCCGGATATTGGAGTGCCCAGATATATGCCTGGTAAAGATGGTTAACATAGCTTGCACTTACGTATGCAGTTCCCTTTTTTATGGGGAGGCTAAGATTTCCATATGCGTCCGGGTCATACCATTTATCTGCATCCTGGACATGGGGCATCCATAAAAAATCCCCTTTGTCCCGGCAAAGGTCCCAGGTGTCGGAAAATCCGTTGCACAGATCAAACCATCCGGAATTGGTCTTACCATAAAACTGAATAAACAAAGTATCTTTCATATCATTATCCCTAAGGGTAGTCTGATTTGGATTGAAAAAATTAAGATACATCAATTCATGGGCTTTGTCCCGTAGTTTCCCATAAAAAAGATAAGCGTTTGACAAGATCTGCCCCATGGCATAAAAAGAACTGATCCAAAGAACCTATCAACACACTTACGGATGATGAATATGGATCTATCCGCCAGGATGGAAAAAAAATGAAAATTGGTTTTTTAATGGATGATCTAAGACAGATCGATCCCGTATGGGAAACCACCTCCCATATCATGTACGAGTGCAACCAGCGGGGGCACACAGTTTTCTTTCTTGAACCTCATGACCTGTATATCCGGAACAACCAGGTCGTGGCCCGGATGAGAAACATCACCGTACCTATAGGAAACGGCATTACAACCTATTGGCAGGATTTGATCAATTGTCTGGACCAGGAAGAATTGATTTTTGAAACGGTCACAGATCTGGATGTCCTCTTTCTAAGAAAAGATCCCCCGCTCAATTATGAGGCTATGACTTTCTTAGGGCCGGTCAGCGATAAGGTTTTTATGATCAATACGACCAACGGCCAGATCAACGGGAATTCCAAAGCCTATATTTTAAACTTCCCGGACATCATTCCTGAAACCCATGTCTCAAGAGATCCAAGTCGATTGCGAAAAATTATCGACGATTTTGGCGGGGACATGGTAATCAAACCCTTGCAGGGCCATGGTGGTCACGGTGTGATTAAAGTCAGCAACCAGGATCAGGAAAATTTAAGTTCCCTGATCAACTATTATGTCCAGTCAAGCCGTCCTTACCCGGAACGTAATCCCATAATGGTTCAAGAGTACCTGAAAACAGTTAAAGAAGAAGGGGATGTCAGAATACTTCTGCTCAATGGAGAAATTCTTGGTGCCATGGGACGAAAGTCTATATCCGGAGATTTCAGGACCAATGTACATGCCGGTGCCAAGGCGTTTAAGCACAAGATCACACCGGCTCAAAAAGAAATCTGCCAAAGAATTAAATCCAAACTGGTAAATGATGGACTTTATTTTGTCGGGATTGATATAATCGGGGACAAATTGGTCGAGATCAATTGTGTCAGCCCGGGAGGTATTCCAAGGATTAACCGGTTTGATAATGTGAAACTTGAGTCAAAGGTTGTTGATTTTATTGAGGAGAAAATCATTGCGCTCAAACACCCCAAGCAAGACCCATCTGTTCAAAAGGTCGGCTGACTGCAGCCTGAAACTGGTATGTCTAACCGGGATGATGATCATTCTGGCCGCAGCTCTGCTGTTTTCTTGCCAAAAAGCGGAAAAGAATACATTTCTGAAAATAGGACTTCCTGAAGAACCAAGGTCTTTGAACCTTTGGCTTGGCACTGATGCCAATTCTCGAAAAATCCTCACCCAGATCTATCAACCGTTATACCACAGGCACCCTGAAACCCTTGAAATCATTCCTTGGTTGGCGGCTGAAGATCCTGTGTTTGATGAGGTCAACCTGACTTATACCGTTAAGCTGCGTAAGGCTAAATGGTCTGACGGCAGCGAGTTTACAAGTGACGATGTTTTGTTTACCAAGCAGCTCTTTTTTGATTTTAAAGTACCAAGGTATTATTCAAAATGGAAGATCATCAAAGAGATTGAGGCCCCTGACGCCCATACCGTGGTATTTCATTTAAAAAAGCCATCAGCCATTTTTATGTCCAGGGTGATGACTGCACCGATTGTATCGAGAAAAGAATGGGAGCAAGTGGCAAAAGATGCATTGACGAAGGAAAAACCTTTGCGTTCTCTACAGGACTATCCTGTGGAAAAACCTTTGGGTACGGGACCTTTTATGCTTACCGAGTATAAAAAAGGTGCCTTCATTCATATGCAGAAGAATCCTCATTTTTTCGGCACCGACCAGACAATTGGCGGCCATTTGCTTGGGCCCTATGTGGATGATATCTTGTTCCGCGTTTACGGGACGTCCGATGTGGCTATTTTAGCCTTGAAAAAGGGCGATATTGATTACTATTGGTGGGATATCCAACCCGGTTACATCAAGGATTTAAAAGAGCAGGATAATGTTGACCTGTATTTTAATAAAAAGAGTGCTCTTTATTACCTTGGGTTTAATCTGCGCAAAACTCCGTTTAATGATGAAGCCCTGCGCCAAGCCGTTGCAACGGTGGTGGACAAGGAATTTATCTTAACCCGTATCCTGCAGAATTTTGGTACCCCAATGCATTCGATCATCCCTTCGGGAAATCATTTTTGGTATAACCCGGATGTTAAAAAATACGGCCAGGGCTTGTCAAAGGCTGAGCGCATTAAAGAGGCTATGGCGATTTTGGCTGCTGCCGGTTATTCCTGGCAGACCCCGCCTATTGACGATGCAGGCAAGGTTGTAAAGCCTTCTGATATTCTTATGCCCGACGGATCGAAAATGGAAAAGTTTGTCATTCTTACCCCGCCGGCTGACTATGACCCCAAACGCGCTTTTGCAGGCACCATGATTCAGGAATGGCTGAGAGAGTTGGGGTTGCCTGCTTTTTCTCGACCCATGGCCTTTAACTCTTTGCTGGATACGGTTAAGGGCAAACATGAATTTGATGCTTTTGTTCTGGGGTACGGTAAACTTAACCTGGATCCGGACTACCTGAGGGCCTTTTTCTATTCCAAAAATGATAAGCCCCGCGGCTGGAACATGAGTGGTTACAACAACCCTGAGTTTGATAAGATTGCAGATGTACAAAGAACGCTCATAAATACAGTGGAAAGAAAAAAGCTGATTCTTGAGATGCAGAAAATCATCCTTGATGATGTGCCTTATCTGCCACTGTACAATCCCCATATAATTGAAGCCACCTTGAACGAAAATTTTACAGGGTGGGTGGCCAAGGTGGACGGCATCGGCAATATCTGGTCCATCTGTGTGGTCAAACCTGTGGAATAAGGTTAATCAGAGGTCGGTATGAGGCTCCAGTATATCATCGGAAAGCTCATTGAGATTGTAATTATCTTTTTTATAATTCTTACCGTCCTTTTTTTCCTGTTCAGGCTCAGCCCTGGCGACCCTATTTCCAAAGTGGTGGACCCCATGCTCACCCCAGAGGACATGAAGCATATGATTTCCCAGATGGGCTTGGACAAGCCGATCTGGGAGCAATATGTCATTTATTTGAAAAATTTTGTTACCGGCAGTTTCGGAGTCTCTTTTCACTACGGTGAGCCCGTTTCCCAGATTATCAAGGATAGATTGGGATGGACGATTCTTCTTTTTACGACCTCCACCATACTGGCAGCCCTGGCAGGTGTGTTTCTGGGTAAAGTGGCAGCCTGGAACAAGGGCAGCCGGCTGGATAATGTCATGTCCATTTCAGCACTTGTTTGCTATACGCTCTTTATCCCCTGGTTTGCCTTGCTTTTACTCTGGGTTATGGGTTTTAAATTTGGCTTTTTTCCTTTGGGAGGCGTCTTGTCACCGGAACTTTGGGTTGGCAACTCCTCATCCGCCATGGCAAAGATACTTGATTTAATCCATCATATGGTTCTGCCTTTGATGACCCTTTTTATTATTAATCTGGGGTCATATCTTTTGCTCATGCGTTCATCCATGCTCTCGGTTCTAAGGGAAGATTATATTATTACAGCAAGGGCCAAAGGATTAAGTGAAAAGGTCATCAGAGATAAACATGCAGCAAAGAATGCAGCCCTTCCGGTTATTACAAGTGTTGGGTTAAGCCTGGCCTTTTCTATTAATGGCGGGGCACTCACTGAACAGATTTTTACCTGGCCGGGTATTGGCCGGGAGTTGATATTTGCCGTCAGCAATAACGATTATCCATTGGCCCAGGCTTGTTTTTTGCTCATTGCTCTGGTGGTACTTGTGGCCAATCTTGTTGTGGATCTACTTTACGCATGGCTTGATCCAAGGATAACGTATTAGGCAGGTTACAAGAAAACAAGGTACCAGGAGACCTAATTTAACGGACAACCCCTAAGGAACGCTAAGTGCTGAACAACCAATACATCAAACGGTTTATAAAGGGCTGGCAGATTTTCATCAAAAACCCGGTTGGAAAGACAGGGGTATTGATCCTGTCCGTTTTTATGGTCATGGCCCTGGCCTCGTTCTTTTTACCCTTGTTCGGTCCCATGTACGATCCCATGACCGGGATAGATCCTGATATCAAAATTTCAACACCACCCAGCCTGACCCACTGGCTGGGCACGGACAATGTGGGCCGGGATATTTTTGCCCAACTTCTTGAAGGCGCAAAGGTGGCTTTTATTGTGGGGTTGTCCTCAGCCTTTTTTTCCATTGTGCTGGGCACGGTGATCGGTATGGTGTCAGGCTATGCCGGCGGCTGGGTGGACGCCGCACTCATGCGTATGGCAGATATTATCATGGTCATGCCGTCCTTGGTTATTCTACTTATTTTAGCGTCTCTATTCGGGCAGTTTAATATCTGGCTCATTGTTTTTATTATTGCCATTTTAAGGTGGCCGGCAGTATCCAGGGTGATCCGGTCCCAGACTCTGTCGTTAAAACAACGTCCATTCATAGAAGCATCACGGGTGGCAGGGGCCTCTCATATGAGGATTATTTTTCGCCATATTATGCCCAATGTGCTTCCGTTAGCTTTTTTATACATGACCTTTAGGGTGACGGCAGCCATCCTTGTGGAAGCGGCTCTTTCTTTCTTAGGGTTTGGCGATCCGTCCCAGGTGAGTTGGGGTATGATGCTTCAATGGGTGTGGAAATCAGGCCATATGTTCCAGGCGCCTTACTGGTTAATACCACCTGGTATCAGCATCTCGCTGTTGACCCTGGCCTTCTATATGCTGGGCCGCGCCATGGATGAGGTGCTTGATCCACGATTAAGGAAGGAGGGCCAGTCTTAGAGCTATGACCCTTCTATCTGTAAAAGATTTATCAATCGGATATGAGACCAAAAGCGGTTTAATCAAAGCCGTGGACAGCATCTCTTTTGATGTTGAAAAAGGTCGCCCCTTAGGATTTGTGGGAGAGTCCGGCTGTGGTAAAACTACCATTGGGATGGCCCTGATGGGGTTGTTGCCCGATAACGGGAAAGTGCTTGGCGGCAGTATTGAATTCCAGGGAAATGATTTGGCTGTACTGACTGAAGGCCAATGGCGCAAGATCAGAGGTAAAGAGATTGCCATGATTTTCCAGGCCGCCATGAATGCCCTGAACCCGGTCTACCGGGTAGACGACCAGATAAAGGAAGCCATTGTCACACACCATCCGGATATTTCAGACAATGAACTGAACAAACGGGTCAGAGAGCTCTTTGACCTTGTAGAGATTCCCCGGGAGAGGATTCACGATTATCCCCATGAATACTCCGGGGGGATGAAACAACGGGTGATTATTGCCATGGCCCTGGCCTGCTCCCCACAGCTTATTATTGCAGATGAGCCCACCACTGCTTTGGATGTGATTGTCCAGGACCAGATCCTCAAGGGGCTGCGCACCATCCAAACAGAGATGAATACCGGCCTGATTTTTATATCCCATGATATTGCCGTGGTCGCATCGGTCTGCGTGGACATTTGTGTGATGTACGGCGGCCAGATTGTGGAGATGGGACCGGCCAAAGAGGTCTTTTCCTGCCCTCGCCATCCATATACCAGGACCCTTTTGGGCTCCTACCTTAGCCTGGACAATGAAGATGACATCATCATACCGGATATGGCAAACATGCCGGATTTGACAATGGCAAGTGGAAGCTGCCGGTTTTCCGTAAATTGCAAAAACTGTACAAGTGCCTGTGATGGCGGTACTCCCCAGTGGCTTGAGATCTCACCCAGGCATAAAGCCCTGTGCTGTGACACGGGAATCATACGGAGACGCCCATGACAAAATATGATCCCGACAAATCTCCTTTGATAGAAATGAAAGGGATAACCAAGGAATACAATCCCAGGAAAAGTTTTTTTTCAAAAAGCCAGAATAAAGTTTTGGCACTCAATGCCATTGACCTGTCCATTAACAAGGGAGAGATTTTTGGCCTGGTGGGGCAAAGCGGTTCCGGCAAGACTACCACAGGGCGTCTTTTGGTAAAACTGGAAGACCCCACAAGGGGCAAAATCAGGCTTAAAGGTGAACTGATCAATAACCTTGCAGGTACTGAACTCAAACAGTTCAGATCCAAAGTCCAGATGATTTTCCAGGATCCTTACCAGTCTTTGAACCCTCATTTGTCCATTGCAGAAACGGTTTTAGAACCATTGATGGTACAGGGTATCGGCACCCGGGACAGCAGAAAAGAAAAGGTGATTTCCACTTTGGAAACCGTGGGGTTGAAACCGGGACTGGATTTTTATTCCCGTTATCCCCACCAGCTTTCCGGCGGCCAGCGGCAGCGGGTTGCCATAGCTCGGGCTATTGTTCTTGATCCTGAGTTTGTAGTGGCAGATGAACCTACCTCCATGCTTGACGCCACCATTGCCATACAATTGTTTAAGCTGCTCACCCGGATCAGGGATAAGTTCAATATGACCTTTTTATTCATCACCCATAATCTTGCTGCCGCCAAATACCTGTGTGACAGGGTGGCAGTGATCCATGAAGGACATATTGTGGAGGTGAATACGGCTAAAAAAATTATAGAGCAGCCTGAACACCCCTATACCAAGAAATTGATCGAGGTCCAGCCCGGATTTAAATTTAATAATGGATAAAATTGAAACCGATGCCAAACGTGTGCTCAACAAGTTGAGCGAATTATCCACTATTCTTGCCTCTGCCCAAGCGACGGATGATATTGAGCAATGTTTTGAAAAACCACTGGAGATCATGGTTAATTCCATGTCTTTTGATGTAAGTGTGCTCTATAAAATTACCAATGCGGTTGAAGATGCACTCATGCTAAGGGTTGTAAGAATTTTTGACCCTGATAGTTTCAGGCCTGATCTGTTTAAGGACGAGAGGCTCCAGCTTAATCTTAGTCAACCTGATCCCATGTTCATCAACGAGGTTAAAGCCTTTAAAGCCCGGAAAGTATCCACCATTAATGTCCCTGGTGCAGGGTGTGATATTATGGGATTTGTTTATCTGCCCGAATCGTTTGGCGGCGGATATTTGTTCGGCGGGGACTTTTCCGGCAAAGAGGCCAGCGTAAAAGACTATGAAGCAAGCGTTTGCGAGATCATGTGCAACTATTTGTCCACCATTCTTATCAAAGGGCAATTTGAACACCTGGCAGTTAACGACAATCTGACCGGGCTGGTCAACAGCAGAAAGATCAAAGAAGAATTAGACCGGGTCTGCAGCCGGTTTCAGCGCAAGAGCGTCTCACATGTCTGTATTGCCATGTGTGATATCGATCATTTCAAACAGGTTAATGACACATACGGACATCTTCAAGGCGACATGATTTTAAGAGAAGTCGGCGCTTTACTAAAATCTTCCATGCGCGAACATTTTGATTTGGCAGGCAGATATGGTGGCGAGGAATTTCTCATAATATTTGATGAATCAGATGAAACTGTCTGCCTGCCTATAGTCGAACGAATTCGTAAAAAAATTGAAGCCCACAAGTTTACTAAAATAGATGCAACCGGATTGCCTATTGTTGACGAACATCTTTCTATAACCATCTCATTTGGGTTGGCTGAAAACAGCGGAGCAAAAGGGCCTCTGTCAAAAGATGAATGGATCAGCCGGGCAGATCAGGCCCTTTACCAGGCCAAAAATAATGGCCGTAATCAGACCAGGGTTTGGGGCAATGACATTTCCTGACCTGTGTCTTAAATCAAAAATCCTTTGTAAATAAACAGTCCGTATCCAACAGCCATGGCAGCCCCTACAATTCGTGGTATACGCCCCATCAGCGCTGTAAAGAAAAAATGGGCGCATCCTGCACCAAGGATCGCCATGATACCCGGCATAAAACTTGACGGCAGTGTGATAGGGGAGAATACAGCATAGAGCCCTATGCAAAGGGGAATGCAGATGTGGCAGTCTCCCATCTGGGAGGAATAGGCAATGTCAGCTCGTCCCTTTGCAGCATAATACAATGCCAGAAGAGCATTGGGGATGACCATAAGCAAACCGCTCAATATCCCTAAGTTTCGCATGGACAGCCAGCCCTTACCATGAACCGACACCCAGGCAACAAGTTCTTCAATGCTGAACAGGCAGGCCCATGCACAGAGCCCAGCCATGGTCAAATCAACAATAATGGATGGTTTTACTGATTGCTTTTTTCGTACATTGTTTTTCATTACTTCAAACATATGTATTACCTGCCAGAATAAAAATAGACCGCAAAGCATCAGGCCATCTGAAAAATCGAGCCTGCCGTCACGACCAAGGGTCCACACTGCACCAGTGAAAAAGAGCAGGGCAATGATGGTTAACACAAGGGAAAAATAAGAAATCCGTTCCTCAGGCCCAGCCTGTTTTTTGTACAGACCCATACCCCAAAACAAGGCAGGAATTCCAAGGACCAGGGTCAGGTTGGTCACATTGTTTACAATACAGTTTTCAAGGACAAGCTGGCCGTTTCCGCCTGTCCTACCCATTACAAATGCAAAGGCAAGATTCGCAAACCCGGAGCAATAGGGCATAACAAGGGTGCCTACCATGGTGCCCTCAAATCCTTTTCGTTCCACTGCATTGAGCCGCCAGATCATGATCATGGAAGAAGCAAGAAAGAGGATGACCATCTGCAAAGGCCCTTTGTCTGTTACAAACTCCATTGCCCTGTCCATCAAGGGGCTTTGGCTTAAGATTCCGGAAACCCATATGTACAGCTCCCGGGCCTTTGTTAGTAAATCATCCATAACAGAGGAATTTTTATCATAGTTTTTGGATTAATTCCAATAACGATTCACTATCTGTTGGTAGTACAGAGGTATGTTTGAAACAGGTACGAAGAAATCAATGATAGCAAGTCTCAAAATAAATTTCCGATTGGCCTGGCGAACAATGGTATCCCATATAACAAAAAACGGCTCGTTAGTTCTAAGAAGCGGCTGCCGAATTTTTTTTAAAAAATCCGCCTGATGCCGTCTTCTTAGAACTAACGAGCCTAAGTGCTTAAATGGCAATACCTTCTTTTGAGAATACTGCCGATAGTTAATCTAACCGCATTATAAAAGAATATATTTTTAAGAACCCCTAATAAAGAAAAATTTGTTTATCTTTTTAAGATGGTATTGTGCAAGCATGTATCTGTCCTTATCTTTAAACTTAAATCTTAAGAATATCCGTAAACCCCTTACTTACAGCAGTACAAAATGCTCTTAGTTATGAATTAAGTTTGCAAGGGGAGAAGCAGTTAATCGCAATTCAACAATTTGCTAAAGAAGAAACCCCAAAAGAGGAGGATCTTTATGAAATTCAAAGGTATCAATCACCTTGCAATGGTTACTGCAGATATGGATGCGACCATTAGGTTCTGGCGTGATCTGATTGGTATGCGGCTTATAAACGGGTTTGGTAAAAAAGGATTTAGGCATTATTTTTTTGAAATAGATGAGAAAAATACCCTGGCGTTCTTTGAGTGGGAAGGAGCCCAGCCCGTAGAAAGAAAAGACCATGGTGTGCCGTTTAAAGGGCCGATTGTTTTTGACCATATTGCCTTTGGCTTAGAGTCAAGCGAAGAAGCATGGCAGCTTAAAGACAAACTTGAAGCTGCAGGATTTGAATGTTCAGATGTAATTGACCATGTGTTTATCCATTCCATTTATACATTTGATCCCAATGGCATCCCAATTGAGTTCTGCTATGATGTTGAAGGCCATGATATTCGAAAAAATCCTGTTTTAAACGATGATAATCCACCTGCAGCTGCTACAGAAGGAGCTGAGCCCCAACCCGGCAAATGGCCGGAAGTAATCCGGCCCACACCAAAAGATGAGCGATTTATCGCAAGGTGAAAAGATATGTCAGTGCCGGATTCGATTGAAAATAAAATCTTAGAGTTACTTGCCAGGGAGTGGGAATCAAACGGTCCTCCCGGAATCATGGAGGTGGGGGATATCGTTTCCATTATCCCTTCTGCACCAAGCGATACCATGGAAACCATAAGAGAGCTTTTTGCTTCAGGTTTCATAGACATGAATACGTTTAAAACAAGCGCATTTTTAACTCCTGAAGGGTATGAACATATCAATGAACATTGGGGGAAATGACATGAAAAAGAATTGGGTATATTTGACATTGCCGGTTATATTTTTTTTCCTGACTGTGTTTGTTTCTAAGTTGGCTGCCAAGGAAGCAGGCAAGGTGGTTTTAGCTCAGGCAAGTGAAGGCATGTCATTTCAAGTGGAAGAAATGGCATCCGGTCTTGGTATTCCATGGGCAATGGCGTTTTTAAATCCTTATGAAATGATTTTTACCCAACGGGATGGGCCCATTAGCATCTTTTCTCCTAATGCAGGAAAGATAACACGGTTAAAAGGCGGCCCTGCCAGGATAAAGCACGGTGGCCAGGGGGGGATGCTGGATGTAGCCCTTCCTCCTAATTATATGTCCGGGGACTGGATTTATTTTACGTACAGCAGGGAGGAAAATGGGAAAGGGGTTACCACCCTTGCAAGGGCAAGACGAGAGAATAACCGTTTAAAAGACTGGCAGGATCTTTTGGTCACCTTGTCAGCTACTAAAAAGACGATTCATTATGGCAGCAGGATCGCTTTTGATGATGCGGGACATATTTATTTTACCGTCGGAGACAGAGGTGTTCGGCCTAATGCACAGAATCTGTCCAATCATGCCGGTACCGTTTTAAGGGTTAATATGGACGCAAGTGTCCCCAAAGATAATCCTTTTGTTTCAATTAAAGACAGCCTGCCCGAGATATTTAGTTTCGGACATCGAAATCCCCAAGGGATTGTTTATGATTTTTCAAACAAACGGCTTTGGGCCATAGAACACGGGCCCAGGGGAGGAGATGAGATCAACCTGATATTGCCTGGCCGCAACTATGGATGGCCGGTTATTTCATACGGAAAAGAGTATTGGGGACCAATACAGGTTGGTGAGGGAAAAGCAAAAAAAGGAATGGAGCAGCCGAAAAAGTACTATGATCCATCCATAGCACCTGGCAGCCTTCTTCTCTATACTGGAAACGCATTTCCGAAATGGAAGGGTAATCTTATGGCAGGTGCGCTAAAACTTCAACACCTGAACAGATTAGCTGTAGATCCGGCCGGGAATATCATTTCTGAAGAGCGACTGCTCAAAGCGCTGAATGCAAGAATCAGGGCTATGGCCCAAAGCCCTGAAGGTTGGATTTATTTATCTGCAGACAGTGGATATATCTACAGAATCAAGCCGGCGGTACGGAATAAACAATGAGTTATGAGGGCGTTTTATTCAGCCTGATTTCCAGTCAACTGCTAAATCTATAATAATTCTCAAAATTAATTTCCGATTGACCTTGGTGAACAAGGGTATCCCCTATAACAAAAACCGGCTCGTTAGTTCTAAGAAGCGGCTGCTGAATTTTTTTCAAAAATCCGCCTGATGCCGTCTCCTTATAACTAGCGAGCCTAAGTGCTCAAATGGCAATACCTTCATTTGAGGGTGTTAACGATAATTAATCTACCTGCATTATAAGGGAGCATATTTTTAAGAGCCGCTAAATTAGAGACCCCCCTGTATAGTTCCCAAAAAATGGAAATCATTGTTTCTGCCTTGACTTGTGTCGGTGTAGTATTATAATTTTTAAATTATTGGTGCATTGTGCAACAAAAATCAAAAGAGGGCGTATGCAATCCGAAATACAGGTAATTAGAAAGGCGTCACGCGAAATTGTCAGAGAATTTGGCTTATTGGAATCTGATTGTGCAAAAACAGGGGTAAGCTATGCAGAAGGCCACGCGCTCCTTGAAATAGACAAGTACGATATTCTAACGGCCGGACAGATGTCTGTGATTCTCAACTTGAACAGATCGTCAACTGCAAGAACACTACAAAAATTAAAGAAAAAAGGTTGGGTGCAGGATGTACCTGACCCTGACGACTGCAAAAAAAAACCGGTTAAACTCACAAAATCAGGCCGGAAAAAGGTTGAAGAAATAAATCAATACTCAGACTCTCGTGTGGCAAAAGCCTTGTTTTTTTTGGATAAGGATCAGGTTAATACAGCTTTTGCAGGAATGCGAGATTATGCAAAAGCCTTAAAATTGTCCAGGGTAGAGGAGCAATTCCAGATCCGGCCAATTCAAAAAAAAGACAATCCAGCCATAAGAAAGATAATCGAAAAGGTTTCTGCGGAATTTAGTACCTGCGGTGAAGGTGGGCCCACGGCCGATAAAGAATTGTATGATATGTATAGCGCATATTCAAAACCTAAATCTATTTATTTTGTTGTTTTGGATCAGAATAAAGTTCTTGGGGGAGCAGGCATTGGGCCGTTAAAAGCTTCTGAAAAAGGCTTGTGTGAATTCCAGAAAATGTATTTTGTCCCCCAGGCACGCGGAAGAGGGCTGGGGGAAATTCTGATGCGAAAATGTATAGCAGCTGCATCAGAATTTGGTTATAAAAAAATGTATATAGAGACAATAGATAGAATGGTTCAGGCAGTGAATTTGTATATTAAACTGGGAGCACGAAAAGTTAACGAACCCCTTGGTAATACAGGACATCATCAGTGTGAGAGGATGATGGTCATTGATTTGTAGACAGGAATAGAATAATAGATTTTATGTATGCAAAAAGAAAGTTCTTGACCCTTTGGGTTTGAACATTTATTGTAGCTTTCGTTCGGTACATTTGTTGATGTTCAATCTGATGTTCATGCTCTTAACTGGGTTGTTAATTCTGAACCACTGACTGTTGCTCTTACTGATCCTGATGCTGCCAATGATGCTGAAACAATGGGGCTGGACCGCTTGATGCGGCCCAGCCTCTTCTTTTTTCATAGTATGGTTTGCTTTTTGCGGGTGTTTTCAGGACACTCTCTTATGACCTCAAGCAGGTCGTTATGACCGTTGAGACCCCGTTAAGATTTGTACAGGTCTAAGAGTTTTAACTGCAGTGTTCCCCTTGAAATTTTTAAAATTTCAAAGGTGGAGTCACCCACACGAATGGTTTTCTGATTGTCTGCCATTGGGAAGACTTGACGATAGGCATAGTCCGGATCAAGTTCCAGCAGATATATATCCATATGGATAAGATTATCTTTCACACCTTTGAAAACCAGCCTGCTTCTATTTACCGTGATCTCTTTATCTTTTCTTAACAGTATCCTGTTGTCCAGGATTCTTGAGTCTTCCTGGAATTCAGGGATAACCTGCCTTTGAGCCGTGTCCTGGAAAAATGTGTCATTTTTCCAATCAGTGAAATGAAATGCATAAATGCCGGGTATGGATATCAGGCAGGATATTATAAGCATTGAAATAATGCTGATCTTATTAAAATTTGGTTTCATATCAGTTCAACTTTTAGTTTGTTTTGAAAAATCCAGACGTTGTTATAAACGAAAACAGCCCTTGTGGTCAAGTCGTAACATATCGAAATTCATGGCTATCGTATATGAATTGATGATTTGCACTAAGCGGAATAGGCTATGAGCAGGAACCATGGTGGCTAACCTTATAAAACATTTCAGGTAGGACCCAATTGGAAACTGCCTCTGCATTCATTTTTAATGATGCATCATGCATCGCTAGTGTTTAAGGATTTCATGATTTGAATAGTTTTCAAATGAACTATTCTTTCGATTTAACCCCTGGGGTTTTAAAGGAAAACTATTGGCGCGCCAATAAAAATTTGCTATATTCCCGTTCCTTTAATGATTCCTAACGAGGACCTTATGTTTCAGGCGGCACAGTCTAATATAACAAAGCTATACATTATCAAGCTGTCAAAGTGGCTGATGCTGACCATGCCCATCCTTTTTCTGTTTTACAAGGATAACGGTCTTGCCACCCAGGAATTATTCCTGCTCAAGGCGTTTTACTCTTTTACTGTTGTGGTACTTGAGGTCCCGTCCGGTTATTTGGGGGACGTATGGGGAAGGAAAGCCTCACTTGTTTTAGGGTCGGTCCTGGGTTTTTTAGGGTTTGCTCTTTATTGTGCAGCATCAGGTTTCTGGACCTTTATGATCTGTGAGGTCATTCTTGGAGCGGGCCAAAGTTTTATATCCGGTTCTGACTCTGCATTGCTTTATGACAGCCTTCAGGCAGACAAAAGGGAAAAAGAATACCTTAAAGTCGAGGGTAAGTTAATTTCAGCAGGCAATTTTGCAGAAGCTATTGCCGCTCCCTTAGGAGTTCTTTTGGCCATGGCAAGCCTTCGTACACCTTTTTTCTTCCAGGCATTGATTGCTTTTACTGCTGTACCGGCGGCCATTACCCTGGTTGAGCCAGAAAGAAAAAAACTTACCGGCAGGACCAATTTTACCCAGATTTTAAAAATTGTCAGATATGCCATGAGAGAGAACAAGGGGTTGCAGGCCGCCATTCTTTATTCCTCGATCATGGGTACTGCCACCTTGACCATGGCCTGGTTTGTTCAACCCTACTTTGCATCTATTGCACTTCCTTTGGCCATGTACGGTATTCTCATTCCATTGCTTAATCTGCTTACCGGGTTTGTTTCCATGCAGGCCTGGCGGGCCGAACGGTTTTTTGGAAAAGACGGCACCTTACTGTTTATAACAACAGGAATAGCCGGAGGTTATATCCTGATGGGGCTTTTCGGTGCCATTGGCGGTATTTTTTTTCTGTTTGTCTTTTATGGCGTACGCGGTGTGGCAACACCGGTTTTAAGAAACCAGATCAACGAGATCACGCCTTCTGATATCCGGGCGACGGTGATGTCCATCCGAAGTCTGATTATCCGGCTGGCCTTTGTACTTCTTGGCCCTGTCTTAGGGTGGCAGACCGACCGGATTGGTGTCCCTGCAGCTTTGCTTGGCGGTGGTTTGTTTTTCCTTGCAACAGGGCTTGCTGCGGCTCTTTATATGATGCGAACAGCCCGGCACCCGGACAATTCATCAAGCGGTTTAGATAACGGAAAAGTACAAAAGTAGCTTTTCTGCCATCCTCCGTATTTCAATAAATATAAAGGCTAACCGGGTTTGGTAGCAAATATGTCCCTGTCTGAGTCATATATAGCTTGGCAGGCTGTTAAAAAGTCATTTACAACAGATCCCAAAGACTCCCCATGGACAAGGCTTAAGGCAATTGTTCTGAATATCATCCAGGCATCTTGAGAAGGATCTCCAAAAAGATCTTTAAGATAGACCTTATCAAGTTGTTGGGCTCTGTATTTTAGGCGCTTAAACTCATCGTAAGTCAGATGCTTGATAATTTGAGCTTTAGTTGGACTGACTTCCAGATATGAGCGAACAGCATTCAGGAAAAAGGATGCGGCCGCCACCCGTGCAGACAATACAGGTTTTTCCCTGGTAAAATCCAGATGGGTTTGGATTTTATCTCTTAAGGCCTCTTTTTCATCAAGGGGAAGGTCATGGTATCTGGTGTGAGTACCAGTTTCATTTTTGAACCGTCTTACAACAGATAAAGTCATTTTTTTGCGTTGTCGTCTGGCTTTGCTATCAAAAATCTCAAAATATTCTTTCACGCTTCTCATACCGGGTGGGGTTAGATCATAGTCACCATTGTCCAAGAGAATGTTTTCTACCTGTATGTCCAAAAGGTGTGGTAGGACCATAGTCCCATTTTTTGTTACCACTTCCAGGGGTTTGAAATAATCAACCAGCAAGGCAGGGCGGCCCAGTTTTTTTAAGGGGATAAAATTTGTATTCCGGCCGATGGGTATTTTTTTATGGCCAAATGGGTGAAGAGCACTGGTGAATGTGGGCAGGATTGTAAACGCTCCGTCCAATGAAATTTCAGTACCGTAGCTGTCTGTAATAGATGGTTTAGTTGTGGCAAAATCTTCGTCCAGGCAGGCAGGAATGAGTAAGTCTTTTGTGGCATGCTGTTTGGTAAAGGGCTTGGCCATTTCCTGCTCAAGTGGTTTTATCCGCTCCCGGTTCCTGCTGGTCAAGCTCACGGACATGGGAACGCTTTCTTCTGCCAAGGTTTTGGCAAGGGAACCTTTACCCTTTGGAATTTTTGTCAACAGGCTGAATTCACTTTTCCCAGCCATGCGTGCCATTACATGGGTGATGTCATGGGGGGGATCTATCCAGTCTAAAGGATCTGACCCGCCATACAATGCAAGGTCTGAATTTTTATGATCCAACAAGTTTTGGATAAACGTGTTCACGGCTTTAAATGTGAAATGTCCCCTTACCTTGGGCAACGCCCATTCATTGCATCGACGGCATACATTTGAGCAGCCTGAAGTCATCTGGAAGGTGATTGCCTGTGTGAAAAGTTGGGTCCATTGCCACGTGTTCAGGTTTAAGCATTCGGTCCAGGTAGTATAGTCCAGGTAGTATGGCTCAGCATCCCTGGCTTTATCCCTTAAAATGACTTGGAATTGTCTGTATTGCTCGGTTATTGTCAGGCTAATACCTTCATCAAATTGATTTTTAAACCGGCGGATCGCAATAAGGATCTGCCGTAAATACTTTTCATCTGTTTCTCCAATAGAAGCCGTTCTTGAAATCTCGATTACCTGATCTAGCAAGTTGCTGACCTCAGCCATATCCTCCTGATAAAAAGCTGCAAGGATTTTGTTTTTCAGCTTTTCTAAAGGGGCATCAGGCGTCAGGATGATGTTAGGGGAAGCAGAGGGTTCCATTTTATCTTGTTTGTTGTTTTACCTTTAAAAATATACAAAGGGGGCTTTTTTCAAAGCCCCCTTTGGGTATTGCATGAAATTCGAAGCTTATATAACTAGCCGCGAACCTCTTCTTTTACAGTTGTTGCCAGTTTGTACAGGATGGTGAGAACCAAAAAGCCTGTGGCCCAAACTGCAAGGGCAATCACAATCTCTTTTCCTGTGGGGGCATACTCTGTCACATGATGCAGAGGTGACGGAACAAAACCGCCGGCAATCATACCCAGAGCCTTGTCAATCCAGGCACCAATGAAAATCATGGCACAGGTGAAAGGCAGAAGGGTTTCGTTGGTTCTAAACTTTGGAATTACCAGGAAAATGGCACCAGCACCCATAAGGATAAAGGCAGACCACATCCAGGGCACCATCATGTCATATCCATGGTATCCGAAGAATAGATACTTCAGATGGGCTGCATGGCCGGGGATACCGGAGTAGGCAACTACAAACACTTCACAGAAAAAGAAGAAGATGTTTGCAATGACAGCATAGCAGACGATTTTTGACAGTGTCTGCATAGCTTCCCAGCCCGGATCAAACTTAGTAAATTTTTTGATGATGTAGCAAAGAATGATCAAAAAGGCAGGTCCGGCAGCAAATGCAGATGCCAGAAACCTTGGGGCCAGGATGGCTGTCAGCCAGAATCCACGTCCGGGAAGACCGCAGTACAAAAATGCTGTTACGGTGTGGATACCAATGGCAAACGGGATGGAAACATAAACCAGCGGTTTAACCCACCAGTCAGGTTCCACCTGGTTTCTTTCTGCTTCAAGAACTTTCCAGCCAACCACAATGTTCAGGAACAGGTAACCGTTCAGAACAATCATGTCATAAAAGAGCATAGAGTGGGGGGTAGGATAAAGCAGCACGTTCAACATACGGGTAGGCTGTCCAAGGTCAACAATGATGAACAGCAGGCACATGATCAAAGAGGCTACAGCCAGGAATTCACCTAAGATAGTGATCCTGTGGAATCTCTCATAATCATGCAGGTAATAGGGGATAACTACCATAACACCACCGGCCGCAACACCGACCAGAAAGGTGAAGTTAGCAATGTAAAATCCCCAGGTAACATCCCGGCTCATACCGGTGATCATCAGACCGTTAACAAACTGGTCGATGTAGGCAATTGTCCCGGCGCCTATGACGGCGAGCAGGAACAGAATCCATAACCAATAGTTTTTACTTCCTTTTATAGCTATTTCAAGCATACTCGCCTCTCTTAAACGATGTAATAAACGCTGGGTTCAGTGCCATAGGATTGCTTGCGCCGAATAGTATAGTGTTCGGCCAGCAGGTGACGGATATCAGATTCAGGATCTTCCAGATCACCGACAACAATGGCGCCTTCACTTGCCTCTTCACAATGGGGGCGTTCACCTTTTGCAAGGCGTTCCGCACACAGGTTGCATTTTTCAACTACACCCTTGCAGCGGGTGGGGAAATCCGGATCTGTTTCCGCGATAAAGGGGCGGGGATCTCTGTAGTTGAAGGACCTTGCACCAAATGGGCAGGCAGCCATGCAGAACCGGCAGCCGATGCAGCGATGGTAGTCCATCAGTACAATGCCGTCTGCACGTTTAAACGTTGCCTGGGTGGGACAAGCCTGGGTGCAGGGAGCTTCCTTGCAGTGGTTACAAAGCACCGGGATGGGAAGATGATGAAATTTTTCAGCCAGGAATTCATCTTCTTTGTACGGGAAAGCATAGTGGAATTCTTCCGGCCAGATCCATTTGATATCCTGCTTGTGATTCACAGGCCGTGTATTCGGATATTTTTCCTCATCCACTTCATGGTTGAAATCCGGTACATTATGAGCGGTATGGCAGGCTTCTTTAATGGCTTCTGCCA
>JAKSAU010000224.1 GCA_022361535.1 Desulfobacterales bacterium | reverse complement strand
CAAGCCAGATACTAAATCTTCCATTTCACACCCAAAGCCAAGTTATTTTTATTTTGGCATTTAGGTTCGTTAATCCCGGAAAAGGCATCAGGCGTATTTTGAGAAAAATTACGGCAGCCGCTTCCGGGATAAACGATCCGGCAGCTATATATGCAGTTGTCCTGGTTTTCTTGCCTTGCAAAAAAAGGTCGGGCGGCATCGAAATAAACCTCAAGTATTTTATCCTTTGATGATAAGGAGTTCTCTACCATGTCGGACATGTCCCCTATCTTGGACACCCGGCTAAATTTGCCCGGGAACGGGAACTTGATCGGTTTATCACAAGTCAATCGCCTGGATAAACAAAGCATATTCTTACTTGACTTACACATTTTAAAACCAGATACTATAGACGTTTTGCACGATTATTTCATTTTGATTGATAAAACTCTTTGCTCAAACGATCCAGGACCGAATGATACAATAAAGGACTCGACGAAAATGAACACCAGGCTTGAGGTGTATCCTATCAGCTTTATTTCCCGATTTGTTAAATTATTCTTGTCCGCATACTCAGGGATAAAGTTAATGATGAAGCCTGCAATAGGTTTCATCCTGGTTCTGTTCTGGATCATGCCAGCGTGGGCCAGTCTCACCCAGGCGCAATTGACTGACCAGAAAACAAGTCCTGTGGAATATAGCCCGATTACGCTTTTCCAACAGTATATCCCGTCTATTGCAGAACAATATATTGGTATGCCTTTTAAACTCGGGGGGCACCCCAAAAGGACAGGAAGTACAGACAATGCATCTCTTTTTTACGCCATATACACAACTGCCGCCCAAAAGGCTGGGATGACATACAAAGCATATCTTCCCATGCGATACCTGATAAAAAACACCAATCCGGTTGACTTAAGTGACGTCAAAAACGGGGATTTGATCGTATTGAACAATGATCTTGCCGCCATGGTCTTCAGGACAGAGCCAATGGGCCGCCTGCACTTTATTTATGCGTCTGTAAAACGGCAGCAGGTAATTTCATTCCATAGCGAAAACCTTGTCTACCATGCATATTGGCTGGAGCACCTAAAAGGTTTTTATAGGTTGAAAGATGAAATGCTCCAGCCTGGAAAATGATCTAAAATGTTCTCTAAAGTTAATTACGAAGAATTTATATGGTTGAGCTTATTTAAATAAGGCGCCGACACTTTCCCCGGTATGAATCCGGTGTATGGCCTGGGCAAAAAGCGGGGCTACGGACAAAACATTCAGCTTTGGAAATTGTTTGGTTTCAGGAATATGAGCCGTATTGGCTACAACAATTTCACATATGGATGATGCATTCAGGTTTTCAACAGCCGGTCCGCAAAGCACTGGATGGGTGGCTCCCACATAAACTTTATCCACCCCTGCCTGCTCAAGTGTTTCGACAGTTGTTACCAAGGTGCCTCCGGTTGAAATCTCATCGTCAAAAATAATGGCGTCTTTTCCTGTAACATTTCCTACAACAAGCCCCTGCTTGACGTTGGAATCACTGATCCGCCGTTTGTCAATAATTGCAAGCGATGTGTTCAGTCGTTTGGCAAAACGGCCGGCGCGCTTGGCCCCCCCTGCATCTGTTGCAACTACGACCACACGGGATAAATCCAGGTTTTCTGCAAAATAATCACAGATGGTAGGCATGGCAGTTAGGTGATCCACAGGAATGCTGAAAAACCCATGTACGGAATCGGCATGCAGATCCATTGTCAGCACCCGATCAGCCCCGGCTGTTTTCAACAAATCAGCAATGAGGCGCCCTGCAATAGATATTCTGGGGGCATCTTTTTTATCAGACCTTGCATAAGAATAATATGGGATTACAGCAGTAATACGCTTTGCAGATGCACTTCTCAAGGCATCCAGGGTAATCATCAGTTCCATAATATGATCACTGACCGGCTGGGTCAGGGACTGGACAACAAACACATCCTTTTCCCTAACACTTTCCTTGACCTGGACAAAAAGGTTGTCGTTTGAAAAACGTGAGGTTTTAAGCGGGCTTAACTCAATTCCAATGTAATCGCAGATTTCTAAGGCAAGATCGGAGTTGGACCCGCCGGAAAACACCTTCAAATCATCTGTCATCTTATTCATCCTGATGGGTTGTAGATATGGCCCTTCATAGCAGTTTCAAGACAAAAAAACCAGCCGATATTCGCCTTGATTCTCTATATTTCTAATATCACTTTACGTCTTTTCTCTCTCCTCGAACTATATGTCCCGGATCACTTGTATTTTTCTGCCAAAAACATCTTTAAATATATGACATTCTAATATACCTAATGGTGACATAAACTGGAGCTATATAGGCCGCTTTCTATAAAAACAGTTTGAAACCATAAAAGAGCATCATTGGTTGCTCCTTTTATTAAAAAACTGATTGAAACTGGAGATATCTTTTGGATTATTTTCTAATTCCCGTGGTTGCCCTGGCTGCGTTTTTTTTAAAAGGAATTACCGGAACCGGAACAACAACGGTTATCGTAGCGCTGGGATCTCTTTTCATTGATCCAAAGCTTACTGTTGTTCTTGCATCATTCATCAACATTTTCGGGGGACTTAGTATGGTAAAGGTTGATCCTGTGCCCTTGTCACAGTCATACTGGGTTCCCATATCCATATTGATGGTATTAGGATCTGTTGCCGGTGCTGCAACCCTTGGCATCGTTCCCAACCAGCAGTTTCAATTGATTCTCGGGACAGCTTTTTTATTAACTGCATTTTGGTTTCTTTTCCGAGCACCACGCCCCCACCAGAATCCGGTTCCACCTGCATCAGCCGGTAGCATGGATCTTGGGGTTGGCATCTTTGCCGGATTCTGCGGTGGGTTCATCGGCATTAATGCCCCACCTTTGGTGCTCCATTTCAGCCGTGCACTTGACAAACGGCAGCTCCGAAGGCTTTTGGTCCTGATTTTCATTCCTGCGGCCATGGCCCAAACCGCTACTTTTGTTGCTAACGGACTTTTTGGCCGCCAAATTTTAATATGGGGTCTGTCCATGCTGCCTGCAATGGGGGCAGGTATCTGGTTAGGCAACCGGACCTTTCATCGAGTGTCCGAGAAGATGTTTCGCAGAATTTTAGCCCTATTGCTTATTTTTGTTTCTTTCAGGCTTATACTTAAAGGTTTGGTTTTTTAAACCAATTCGGCGTACCGGAATCTTTGGTTTCTCATTTTAAAATTCCATGGTATATTGTTGTCTCGATCTAAAATGTATTTCTGACTTTCTTATCCAGAGCTTCTTTTTGATCTTCGACTATAGTTAAAAAAACTAAAATCGTTCTCTTTTTCATTTCACACAACAGACGTTATCAGAGATTCATTTTATTCCTATACAAAACAACAGTGTAACCAAGGAGAAGACTCATGCCAAAAGCACATGCATTACTGGTCGGACTAAAAAGTGTGGATCCCAATGCCTATGGCGGATGGGACGGTACTGGAGGTTGCTGGGGCTGTGAACTGGATGTGGACAATATCGAACGCATTCTTTTACCCCTGGGATACCAGGTAAAAACCTTAAAAACAAAGCAGGCCACTAGGAGCGGTATTTTATCGGCCCTGGATCGCGCGGCAGATTTGATGACAGCCAATGACATCTTTGTGTTTTACTATTCCGGCCATGGCGGACAGCAACCGGATTACAACAATGATGAGGCTGACGGAAAGGATGAAACCCTTGTGGCATATGACCGCGAAGTCATTGACGATAAAATTCACGAGGTCCTTCAACGCTTTAGAAAAGATGTCCGAATTGTTATGATCAGCGATTCATGCAACTCCGGTTCAAACTACCGTGGCATCAGGACCATGCCGGTAAAAGAAAACTCTATTTTCAGGCCGGTAGCAAACACCTCACGAGACCAATTCGAGATCAATGCCCAGCTTATCCATTTTGGCGGATGCCGTGACGGCTTCACGTCAGCCGGATACCAAGGTGGCGGCGCATTTACCATGGCACTTTGCGAGGCCTGGAACAATGGTGGATTCAATGGAAACTACAAAGCGTTGCATACAAAAATCTGCCAGGTGATCACCACAAGCCAAAAACCGCAGTACAGTGAATACGGTCCGGTTTCAGATGAATTTAAGAACAGCAGGGCCTTTTCCCTGCCGAGCGTGCCCCTAATTGAAGGCCCAATTGAGATTCCGGTCATCGATACTGAACCGGTCAGAGCCATGATCGCCGAACCTGGCGAGAAACACGAATATAGATTTACTGCCATCAATGAAGGAAAGTACACCATTGAAACCCAAGGCAGAACGGATCTTGTCATGGCACTTTACGGACCTGACAGCGACTCATATCTCATTGACGAGGATGATGACAGCGGAAATCGTATGAATCCAAGAATTGTTACCAGCCTGTCACCCGGAACGTATTATCTTCGCATCCAGCATTACAACAGCCGGATCGGTACAGGGGATTATAATTTAACCGTTACCAGACAAAATAATTAAACGAAAGTTTCGTTATTATCACACCAGACCCGCTTGGGAGAAAAAAATAAGTATCTAAGCCATCCCGGCGGGTCTGGTTAAATAATATAAATCAAACGGTTTCCACAGATGGGCTGTTTTTCTTAAGGGACGCTTTGTGACCGGTCCATATAGCGGCAAAAAGTCCTAAACCGGCCAAGTGGATCCAAATCATATCCGGCCAAAGCATGGCAATACCTGCAACCATTAAAAGGGCACGGGTGATCAAGGACAGCCCTGAAACCATAAATCCCTGCAGCCCGCAGGCAAGGGCAAAAAGCCCCACCAAGGCAAACGTAAAAATTTCCATCTTAACCATGAGGCTGCCGCTTAAGATCGCTGTATAAGCAAACAGCAACGGAATAATATACAGCCCTTTGGCAATCTTCCAGGAAGCCAAACCCGTGGCCATGGGCGGTGTCTTGGCAATAGCAGCCGCAGTGAAACCGCACAGGCAGACAGGCGGGGTTACGTTACTGTCCTGGCTGAGCCAGAAGATGATCATGTGGGCGGACAGCAATGCATAAGTTAATCTAGGACCTGGCAGAACACTATCCCGAATGCTTGATTTTAGCTCCATGGGCATCATGGCCATCAGTTCCCTTGCCGCAGATTCTGCCATGGGTGCGCTGAGCATTTCCATGGCCTCGGGCTTGACGAGCATAAACAATGCCTTGGCCTGTTCAGGAAAGGTTCCGTCCATAATGGTCTGGATGATCTGCCCGTCCACAATAAGATTATACAAGGCCGGAGCGGAAAGTGTACCCAGCACAATGTAAGAGGCTGTCACCGGCAGCCCCATGCCTAATATCAAGGACGCCAAAGCAATAAGGATAAAGGCGATCATGAGGCTGTCACCGGCCCAGTTGTTGATCATCAGCGAAAACGTATTTCCCACTCCTGTCATGGCAATAACATTTACAACCAGCCCGACAGAACAAAGCAGAATGGCAGTCATTACCATATTTTT
>JAKSAU010000554.1 GCA_022361535.1 Desulfobacterales bacterium | reverse complement strand
TGGGTATGCTTGACGGTTCCACACTTGGTAAGTTCCGTATCCACGGACCCGATGCCCTCAAAGCCCTGCAGCGTGTCTATGTGTCTGACATGAGCAAGTGCAAAGAAGGCCGGGTGAAGTACACAGCCATGTGTAACGATGACGGTTGTGTGATTGATGACGGCGTTGTGATCAAACTGGGTGAAAATGACTACTACTTCACCACCTCTACCGGCCGGGCCGGTCAGACTGTTGAGTGGATTCGCTACCACACACGTTACGACAACTGGGATTTTGCCCTGGTTAACCTTACCGATTCCATGGGTGTTATCAACCTTTCCGGTCCCAATGCCCGCAAGGTGCTTGAAAAGGTTGTGGACATTGACGTAACTAACGACGGCTTTGGTTTTTCCGAGTACAAAGAATTTACCATTGCCGACACAATCCCGGTAAAAGCCATGCGTCTTGGGTTTGTGGGCGAACTTTCCTACGAGTTCCACGTACCTTCTTCTTACATGAAAGCCTTGTGGAATATGCTCAAGGAAGCAGGTAAAGATCTTGGCATCATGAACTTTGGTGTTGAAGCCCAGAACGTACTTCGTATGGAAAAATGCCATATCATCCTGGGCCAGGAGTCAGAACAGCGGACCAACCTGCTGGATATCGGCTTAGGATTCCTTTGGGCCAGAAAGCTCACTGAGTGGAAGAAGGTCGGTGCCGTGGCACTTCGTCAGGCTGAAGGCGATCAGTCCCGCTTGACCCTGGTGGGTATCAAGATGGAAAACAACGGTCGTGCACCAAGAGACGGTGCTCTTGTTGTTGACGATAAGGTTCGCGGTTACATTGCTACAGCCAGAGACTCTTTTTCCATGAACGAAGCGGTGGGCATGGCTTTAGTTGAAAAACACATGGCAAAAGAAGGGACTCGTCTGGGCATATTTGAAGATGAGTGCAACGGAGAACTGATATACGGTACGGTTGTTCCCATGCCGTTCTATGATCCTTCCGGCAAACGGATGAAAATGTAGGGGAAATACCATGAAAGATATAAAACGTAACTCACCGGTTCAGTTTAAGGCAACCCCGCTCCAGACGGATAGCAGGGGCAATTGGGAGGTTGTGACCGAATACCACGGAGAAGGTGACGGCCCTTGGCTGGTAGACTTAAGCCACAGGATGCGTCTGGATCTGCAGTCTTCGGATTTGGCTTTCAAGAAACCCTTTGGCATTGATGTGCCCCAGGTACCAGGCCAGACTGCGCTTGAAAACGGTATGCTGGTCAATCGGATGAACGGCACACAGACCTCCATCTACCATGTGGCAGGTGAAGCACCTGAAATGCCGCAAGAAGTTGAATACACAGATGTAACTGAAAACACCGTGTTTGTTGCCATTATCGGCAAAGCAGCATTTCAGATCTGTGAAAAACTGTCCAACCTGGATTTTACCGATCCTGCCAAAGAAGTCCCGTTTCTTTACCAGGGTCCTTTTTCCCATGTTCCCTGCCAGATTGTAACCGTCTGCAGGGACGGTGAAAAATCCGGATTGGTACTAACCTGCTCCAGAGGGTATGGCAGAGACATGATCCATGCCATTCTTCATGCAGGCGAAGAGTTTGGACTCAAACCCGCGGGTGAAGCAAAATTCACCGGATGGGTTGAAAGTTTATAACGGACAAAACAGCGGAAATTAAAACACAGGCCGGGGCAGACAAGGCGACTCTTTTTTGCCCCGCCTGATTAAAAAGATTTTCGTTAATTAGAACAAGGAGATTTTAACCATGACCGAAAAGTATGATGCAATTATCGTCGGTGCCGGCGTAATCGGTGCCCCCATAGCCTATGAGTTGTCCAAAATGGGATATAAAACCCTGACCGTGGACAAGCTTCCAGATGCCGGTGAAGGATCCACTGCCGGATCATGCGCGATCGTTCGTGCCCATTACTCTACTGAAGACGGCGTGGCCATGGCCTATGAAGGTTTCAAGTATTGGCTGGACTGGGAAAACTACCTGGACAATGTAGAAGACGAAAAAGGTCTTGCCAAATACATGAACACAGGGTCCCTGCTCATCAAATCCCAGGGTCACAAATGGGAGAACGTTCAAAAGCACTATGATGCAGTTGGCGTAAAATATGAAGAGTGGGACAATGATAAGATCAAAGAAATGGTTCCTGTGGTTGATCTCCATGAATTCTGGCCGGTACGCCGTCCTGAAGATCCCAAATTTTTTGATGAGCCCACCCAAATGCTTGAAGGCGGTATCTTCTGTCCTGAAGGCGGGTATGTAAACGATCCTGCCCTGTCTGCACATAACATCATGAGAGCGGCTGAAGCCAAAGGCGCAACTTTTAAGTTCAATGCTGAAGTATCAGATGTAAGAAGCAAAGACGGAAAAGTTTGTGGTATCACCCTGGCTGATGGCACTGAGTATGATGCCCCAATCGTTGTTAATGTCGGTGGCCCCCATTCCTACAAAATCAACCAGATGGCAGAAGGTGTTTGGGAAGGTTGCAACATCAAAACCAAGTCTCTGCGCCACGAAGTTATGTATTGCCCCTCACCGGATGAATATGACTACTTCAACGACGGTTACCACATGTCTGACGGCGACATTGCCTGCTACGTGAGACCTGAAGTCGGCAACATGTTCCTCATCGGTTCCGAAGACCCGGAATGCGATCCCCAGGAATGGGTAGATCCGGATGATTTCTATGCTGGCCGCGGCGGCCACGGACGTGACAATGTCCTGACCGAAGAACAGTGGA
>JAKSAU010000183.1 GCA_022361535.1 Desulfobacterales bacterium | reverse complement strand
GCTGATGTAAGAATAATTGCTGCTACTAATAAAGATTTATGGCACATGGTCAGTGAAAAGACGTTCAGAGAAGATTTGTATTACCGGATTAATGTATTTCCCATCCACATCCCTCCTTTGCGCGAACGAAAACAAGACATTCACATTTTAAGTCTTCATTTCATCAAAGAATTTTCAAAAGCGTTTGGCAGAAAGCCCCCTACTCTATCAGAACCGGGCTTAAAAAAGCTGGTGGATTCTTCATGGAAAGGAAATATCAGGGAACTTAAAAACGTACTTGAACGCGCCATGATTCTTTGCACGACAGACCAGATCACACCCGATCATCTTATTCTAAACCCTTCCAGTGAAGCCTCCCTTGACACCCTCCCAATGGACAGGCTGATTCCCATGGTGATCGGGGATGGATTGGAAGCGCTTGAAAGCAAATGCATTGATTTTGCTATGAACCAGTCTAAAAATAATGTCTCCAGGGCAGCACGTATTCTTGGTATTTCCCGTGCCACACTACGCTACCGGCTGGAGAAGCTTGAGAAAAAATAATTGCGCACTTAACATGTCCAAAAAAACTTTATAGCCCGTTGTTAATTTCTTCGGGATAATAGAAGTTGCAGGTTCCTTAAAATATCTATTGACAATCTAAGCCTATCAGAATTAAGGTTTCGTGACTTCGGGTGCTTTAATTAGCATAATAGGGAATCCGGTTGAAATCCGGAACGGACCCGCCGCTGTAATTGGGGACGATCGCTGTAACATGCCACTGTTCATAGCTATATGAATGGGAAGGCTCAGCCAGTAGAATGAACCAAAAGTCAGAAGACCTGCCTGGAGCGTATAGATATCCTTCGTGGTAAAGGAGGCTGTCAGTATTTAAGATCTCTAGGATAAGAAAAGGGTTATTCCGGATCGATTACACATCGGTCCGGTTTTTTTGTTTTGGACGTCTTCTCTGTCAACGCAAACCTTTCAATGGATATCAAAAGTCGGGTCCAATTGATTAACATAATTACAGTGGACTGCTGACATGAACTCAATCGGTATTTTCAGGACAACCCGGCTTCTTTGTTTGATATGTTTTCTTTTTTTGCTCTTCCCGGCCCTTTCAAAGGCATTTTCCGTTAAAGACTCGATGGGCAATAGCCTTGAATTAAACAAACCACCTTCACAGGTTGTCTCAATTGTTCCATCTGCCACAGAAATTCTTTTTGAACTGGGTGCTGCAAATTCTGTTGGAGGCCTGACCTATCATGATGCCACCCTTAAAGGAGCAGAAAATAAAATTGTAGTGGGCGGTTTTTTCAAACCCTCCATTGATAAGATCAAGGCATTGGAACCAGGCCTTGTGATATTGGGTACACTTCATAAAGAAATTGCTGCAGATCTGCACGCCAACGGCGTCCCTGTTTTTATTTATGACACGTTAAATGTCACCCAGGCGTTTGAAACCATCCTTACACTTGGCACCTTGTTTGATAAAGAGGACGAGGCACAAAGAATAGTAAACAAAAACAAAACTGAACTGGACCTTGTTCAAAAGAAATTAGCAAAAGCAGCTTCTGGAAAAAAGAAACGGGTCATGAGACTAATGGGCCGAGACACTCTCATGACACCAGGCAATGATTCCTTCCAAAACGAACTGATTCGACTGGCAGGAGGTATCCCGCCTGATTTTGGACGCAAAGGTTCTGTGATTAATGTAAGCAAAGAAGAATGGCTCGCTTTTAACCCGCAAGTTGTATACGGATGCGGAGGCGACCGTAACGCTGTCAAAGAACTTTTCAGCCGGCCTGGATGGAAAGATGTGGATGCGGTTAAAAACCATCATATCTTTTATTTCCCCTGTGAATTAACCTGTCGCGCGTCCACACATACCGGATACTTTGTTCAGTGGCTTTCCTCTATGGTGTATACAGATGAATTTTCAGATCCAGCCAAAGAGATTTTGGATACCCGTTTGCGAGCAACACAGCCTTTGAATCTCGATCTGCCCTACGTCAAGACAGCTCGAATCAATCACACCAGCATAAGAGATTTTACTAACAAAACCCTTATGGTCGATTTTAAACGTCCCCAGACTATCCTCTCAACCCTTGAAGGATTCAGGACCGGTATTACTGCTGTAGGTAATCATTACTCCCCGCCTCCCACATGGGGAATTGGACATAAACTGGGCATTGATAATATCAGGACTAAGGTCCTTGAAGCCAACATGAAGAAAGCCCAAACTACGTCCTTTCTCATAACAGGCGCTGACATGGATAATTTAAGCATAAACAAAGCAACCTATAAGGACATGGAAGTCACTGCCTTGGTAACCGCCGGGGTCATGTCCAATGCCGTTCGCATGTCAAAAGACATTGGCCTTTTTTATGAACCCGGCACAATAAATATCCTTATCATGACAAACATGGAATTGTCTGACCGGGCTTTGACTCGGGCCATTATCGCGGCAACTGAAGGTAAAACAGCAGCATTGCAAGATATGGACATCAGAAGTACAGCCACCCCCCTGGCTCATGAAGCAACCGGTACCGGTACAGACAACGTGCTGGTAGTCAAAGGAGAAGGTGTCCTTATTAAAAACGCCGGGGGCCATACTAAAATGGGAGAACTCGTTTCAAAGGCGGTTTACGCAGGGGTAAATGAAGCCATTTATAAGCAAAACAAAGTCACTGCAAAGCGCCACGTTTTTCAGCGCCTCAAAGAACGCCGAATCTCTGTTTTCAGTCTCACATCAGATCTTGCATGTGATTGCTTAAACATTAAAGAGATTAAAGCCAGCCAGTTATCTGAAAAAGTAGAACACCTGCTTTTAGAAAAAGAGTATGCAGGCTTTATCGAAGGGGCCATGGCTTTAAGCGATGAGTACGAAAAAGGCTTGATTAAAGATCTGTCACTGTTCAATGCCTGGTGCAAAACTGTTGCAGGAAATATTGCAGGCACACAAGACCTGGAAATCAAAGATTACCTGTCCCACCGCACGGATATTCCTTATGTATTAAAGACAGGGCTGAACACCTTGATCACGGGTGCCATGAAAAGCCTGGAGGAAGAGGACAATGATTAGCCAGCGCTTTATATTTGCCACCTTATACCTTCTGGGGATTGGCTTTTTAATTCCAATCCAGACTGTCTGCAGCAAGGAGATCCCCAAAAGAGTGGTCTCCCTTTCCCCGATTATCACGGAAACCATTTATCTGGTTGGCGCCCAGGATCATTTGATTGCCAACACGACCTATTGCAATGTACCCAAAGCGGCTCAGAACAAAGAAAAGATAGGGTCTGTCATCCAGATGAATGTGGAAAAAATCATCCGCCTCAATCCTGACCTTGTCATTGCAAGTGCCCTTTCACGGGAAAAACAACTCAAGATCCTGGAAAAGATGTCTATAAAGGTAATAAGGGCCCAAAACCCCAAAACCTTTGAGCAAATGTGCGACATGACACTTAAACTCGGAACAACACTGGGCAGGGCCCATCAGACTCAAAATGTGGTTGATAAGGCGAGGCTGGCAGCCACGGCCATTCTCGCGCAGACAACTGATTTACAAAAGCCATCCATATTCCTGCAGATCGGAATCAAACCTCTGCACTCTGCCAATAAAGACATGTTCATCAACGAATATATCCGCTATGCCGGAGGAATAAACATCGCAGAACACGAAGGAACCGGTGTTTATTCCAGGGAGAAAGTAGTGGCCATGGATCCGGACGTTATACTGGTTGCCACCATGGGGACAAGTAAAAAAGCCGCGAACCTGGAAAAAGACAAATGGATGGCCCACACAGCCATGAAATCTGTGCAGCATTCCAGGGTCCACGTCCTGGATCCTGAATTGATCTGCAGCCCTACCCCTGTCACATTTGTTAAGGGCCTTCAAAAAATTCTTCCCCTGATCCATCCCGAAGTTAAAAACTCCCGTTCAGACAGCGAGGATGCCAATGCCCCACAAAGTTAAATCCTGGCTATTAATCATTTCAGGTCTGGCTGTTCTTGTTGTCGTATCAGGAGTTTTGGCACTTTGCACTGGCAGTGCAGGTATTCCTGCAGCAAAGATACCGGGTATCCTTATCCAGGGTCCTGGATCTAGTGAATACAGTATCCTTATGCATATCCGGCTACCCCGGATTTTTTTGGGTATGGCTGTGGGCGGCTCTCTGAGCTTGGCTGGTACACTGCTGCAAGGCATGTTCAGAAATCCTTTGGTAGAACCTTACACCCTTGGTATATCAGGTGGAGCATCCCTTGGTGTCTGCATCAACATCCTGTTCAAATTCTATGCTGTTTTAGGGATTATCTCCTATCCTTTGTTCGGGTTTGCAGGCGCAAGCCTTGTTATCTTTTTAGTCTACAGCCTAAACCGGAGCAGCCACCATGTCAGATCGAACCGTATGCTGCTTACAGGCGTCATGATTTCCTATGTGGCATCATCATTGGTTATGCTGCTCATGGCCTTAGCTCAATCAGATGATTTGCAAAATATTGTACTTTGGATCATGGGCTCTTTGGATGAAACCAATACCGCCCTGATTCGTACAGCTTGCATGGGAAGCCTTTCAGGCCTTGTCATCTCTTACCTTTTTTGCATGGACTTAAACGCACTTGCTTTAGGAGATGAAGAGGCTGCCAACCTTGGCATCAACACTGCCCGGTCCAAAAAAATTCTTTTTATTGTTGCCTCTTTTTTGACTGGTCTTTCAGTGTCTGTTGCCGGTATCATTATGTTTGTCGGGCTGATCGTTCCTCACTTCATTCGTATGATCACAGGTCCTGATCACAGGATTCTGCTTGGCGGATCATTTTTAGCAGGCGCGGCCTTTCTTACCTTATCCGATGTCATTGCAAGAACTATTATTGCACCTTTGGAACTGCCAGTTGGCGTTATCACAGGCATCATCGGCGGGGTAATCTTTATCTGGGCCTTAGCCCGCAATGGCAAGATTAAAAGAGAGGTGATATTGTGAGCCTTCCTAAACCAAAAGTCCGGCTCTATCCAGCCTCAAATCCTCCCCAAAAAGAATTTGCCAAAGTTCCTGTGCTCTGTGCGGAAAACTTATGTTTTGCCTATAAAGAAAAACCGGTATTAAAAGATGTCAGCTTTGAGGTGGCGAAAGGTTCATTTACCGCGGTTATAGGCCCCAACGGATGCGGCAAAACGACCTTGGTAAAAGCATTGTTAAAGTCCCTTAACCCAGATTCCGGAACCATCTGCATTTTAGGAAAAGACCTTCAAAACCTATCCAATAAGGATCTTTCTCAGTCTATGGCTGCAGTTCTCCAAACCATAGATCCGGCACCTATGGACGTTCGGGATTATGTACTTTTGGGACGGATGCCTTTTTTTGCACCGTTCCAGTTTTTTGAATCAACTAAAGATTTAGAAATTGCTGAAAATTATATGAAGTTAACAGGCACCCACCACCTGGCCGACAAAAAAATCACCCAGGTGTCCGGTGGTGAAAGACAGCTTTGTGCCATTGCAAGAGCATTAACTCAGGAACCGGTACTGCTTCTTTTGGACGAACCCACAGCACATCTGGATATCACCCATCAGAAGCGCATTCTAGATTTGATCACTACCCTTAAAAATAAACTGTCATTGACAGTACTCATGGTACTCCATGACTTGAATCTGGCCGCAGAATATGCTGACCGTTTGGTTCTGCTCCACGATATTTGCGGACAGCCTAAAGATAATACATCTTCAATTTATGCTTTTGGCAATCCTCAAACCGTTTTAACCCGGGAAGCCATTGAGGCTGTATACCAGACCAAAGTGACTGTCCGGCCAAACCCGATAAGTGGAAACCCCTTAATTTTGTTAACCAAAGACGAAACTACCCATGAAGCAATCTAAGTTTTTTACAATCCTTTTAGGTTTTACAGTAGGCCTGCTTTTTTCAGCTTTACCGAATTTAGCAGGTTCGCAAACAGCCCAAAAAGCTCAGTCAGATGTGAACAACGCCATTAAAGCACAGAAAAAAAACCAGGCTCAACAGGACCAATGGGAAACTCAAAAAGCCGCGCTTATCAGCAAATATATTCACCTGACCCAGGAAAGCCAAACCCTTGAACAGGAGCATCATGCCCTTGTTCAACAAGTGACAGCGCAAAAAAAGTTAAACCAAGATTTAATTCGCCAAAAAGCTGAAAGTTTAAGGGTATTAAAAGAGTTGCCCTACTTTCTGGATACGGTATTAAACCAATTAGATGCCCTTGTTGCAGCAGATTCACCATTTTTAAAGAATGAACGCTTAACCCGGCTTGAAAAACTTCATCAAATGATGGGGGATCCATCTGTTACCCTGGCAGAAAAATACCGGAAAATAATGGAAGCATTGTTTATTGAAGCAGAGTATGGCTCAACCATCGAAGTTTACCAGGAGAGGATTTCTTACAATGAAACCCAGGAAACCCTGGTCGACATTTTCCGTTTAGGAAGGGTTTCCATTTTTTTTCTGACACTGGACCGTGAGGTATGCGGTGTATTCAACCCGGCACTGAGTCAATGGCAAGTCCTCGATCCAGATTATTTGCCCTCCATCCAATCCGCAGTTGATATCGGCAGAAAACGAAGACCGGTTGAACTGCTGGAACTACCCATCGGAAGACTGGTCTTACAAGGGGAAAAATCATGATTCAAAGAAACGTTTTCCACTGGCTATTCATTCTAATGCTGTATGCAGCGCATGCAACAACGCTTCATGCACAGGATATGCGTGCAACTCATGCCGATGCGGCTAACTCCCGTCAACAATTGCTTGAAAAAGCAGCCAATCATAAACAAGAGGCTCTGACAGAAACCAAAGTAAAAGCTCAAGCCATTGCCCATGATAAAACAGCGATTGAGGCTGCGGTAAAGGAACTAAAAAGTAAAATAGCCACTTTAAAAAAGGTAAATGGCCAAAACCAAAAAATCCTTAACACTTTAAAAGAAGAAGAACAAACCCTGCGCCAGGATCTGGATGAAACCATTTCAGTAAACAAGGAATTCCAGGGGGTAGTGAAAACCAATGCTAAGGATCTCAATGCCTTGCTGGTGCAAAGTCTTCTTTCCGGTATCACTCCCGGACGCCAGGATTACCTTACCCCGCTTATCCATTCAAAGCATTTTCCTACCATGGATGATGCTGCCTGGATGACGGACAAGCTTTTCGGAGAAATACAGTCCTCCGGAGAAGTCGCTCTCATCCGGGGAACCATTGTAGACCGAAAAGGCAAAGAGCAAGCAGCAGACTTGCTGCTTTTGGGTAAGTTCACCGGGATTTATACTTTGGGACGCGAGTCAGGCTTTTTGCTTTACTCAGACAGTTCCCAGCGATATTTTGCATTGTCCAGGCTGCCTTCAGCACAGATTCGGGACAAGATCAGAGCCTATATGGAAGGCAAAAGCGAGTCTGTCTTTCTTGATATTTCAAAGGGTGGTGCCATCCGGCAATTGGCCCACCAACTCAGCTTAGCCGAACAGGTTCCCAAAGGCGGTGCCCTGGTCTGGCCCATACTGATCATTCTTGGTGTTGCGGTTTTAATCCTTATCGAGCGTATCATCTTCTTTGCACGCCGCAGGACCAACACTGAAACCCTTATGATGAATCTTCGACAAATGATTGCAGCAAAGGACTGGCAAGGTGCCACCCAAATCCTTGAAAGCAAAAAAAACAAGCTCATCCCAAAGATTTTACTCACCGCCCTGGCCCTAAAAGACAGAACCAGGTCCGAAATGGAAAACGCTTTACAGGAGGCAATTCTTGGTGAAATCCCAGCCATAGAACGCTTTTTATCCACACTGGGCATGCTTGCGGCCATCGCGCCGCTTTTGGGACTTTTAGGAACAGTTACAGGTATGATCAACACATTTCATGTGATTACCTATTACGGGACTGGCGATCCGCGCATGATGTCCGGCGGTATTTCCGAAGCCCTTGTAACTACCATGCTTGGGCTTTCCGTGGCCATCCCAATTATGCTGGCCCATACCCTTTTAAACCGACGGGTGGAAACCCTGATTTCAAGGATGGAAGAAAAATCTGTGGCGTTTGTAAATATGATTTTTAAAACCTGGGCACACAGGGATGAATAGGCAATGGTTCATCTGTTTTATACCATAGAAAACTATCTGAGGACTGGCGGGGTAGTCATGATCCCTATCCTTGTTGTCTCCTTTTTTATGTGGCTGTTGATTATCAACCGGCTTTTATTTTTACGCCGCCTATATATAAAAAACATTCCAAGGCATAAGGCTGGAGAACTTGTCCGGACCAATACGATGCCGCCTGCAAAATACCAGGGTGCCAATTCGCTTTTGGTCAGGGAGTTTTTAACAAGCCGCAGCCGTGACCCGGAATTGGATGATTTCATTCTTGATGAAACTGTTGTTCGACTGGTTTCTTCTTTAGATAAGCATCTATCCGCCATTCGTGCCCTGGCTTCTGTAGCACCGCTTTTAGGCCTTTTGGGAACTGTTCTTGGGATGATGGGTACCTTTGATGTTATCACCATTTTCGGTACCGGCAATACAAGGGCCATGGCCGGTGGTATCTCCGTGGCACTGATCACTACCCAGACAGGTCTTATGATATCAATTCCCGGACTTTACATGAGCGGTTTTTTATCAAAACGCGCCAGCAACCTGAAAATCAGGATCGCTGCAACAGGCATCTACCTGAAGCAGTTTCTTTAAACCTACAATGGAGTTGTCATGCTGAATATCAGCGCAGCCAGAAGAGCCAAAAGCAAAACCCTTGAGATCAATATTGCCCCCTTGATCGATATGGTCTTTATCTTATTGATCTTTTTTTTGGTCACCACAAGTTTCCTAAAAGAAACCGGGGTGGACATCTCAAGACCATCTGCTGCGACCGCCAAAAACAAAGTTAGGCCTTCTATTCTTATCGGCATCACTAAGACTGGTGATATCCATATCGATCGAAAGCAAGTTGATATACGCGCGGTCCGGGCCAATG
The DNA here is from genome assembly GCA_022361535.1 of Desulfobacterales bacterium. The sequence goes on along the minus strand of JAKSAU010000183.1, from coordinate 20,889 downwards.
TCGAACGTGCTCTTGCTGAAAACCCGGACGGCAGCGTGGTCATTGTAGCTGACAAAGAAAGTCTGACCGGACTTGTCATCACTGTATTGGATGCTTGCAAACTCGCAGGTGCCAGAGATGTATCCATAGCAGCAGACAAAGGAACGGTAAACTAAATGAGTACCGGTCAGGCACATATGGCATCTGTAAAGATCCACCATGCCATGCGCGATTGGCTGATTGCCTTGGTAGTGGCTTCAGGCTTAAATATTGCCCTTTTCAGTTTCATGCCCGGTTTGATTCAGTCTATTCCAAAGGCATCCGAAGTGTCAGAACCCTTGCAACATGTCAGGGTTATCCGGGTTAAACGCGCAGAGTCTCCACCAAGAAAAAAAGAACCGGAACGCATTATTCAGCACAAGCCCAAGCAGCAGAAAGCTGACCAGACAATCAACCCTATGAAAAATTATCCAAAGCCCATGCTTGCAGCCCCAAACTTAACCCTTGGAAACCCGGTACTGCCCAAAGCAGATTTACATATCAACGCACCTTTATTAGATGACCTGGATCTAAAAGTGCCATCATTAAAATCATCGTATGAGGTCGGGGAACTGGACTACGGTCTTACCACCTTGTCCAGAGTCCAGCCCATTTACCCGTTTAAAGCGAAACGAAGAGGAATTGAAGGCTATGTAACAGTAGAGTTTATAGTTTCCCCTCAGGGTATGGTTCAGGATATCACTATCATTAAAGCGGATCCAAAAAATACGTTTGACCAAGCCGTGACGAACTGCCTTAAACTCTGGCGGTTCAGGCCTCCAATGGTTGAAGGAATTCCCGTCTCTGCCAAAGCCAGGACCACCATCCGCTTTAAACTGGAAGGATAGCTAATGACTCACAGTTACAAAATCCATATTTCAGTTATTACAGCTTTGATGATTACTTCTACATTCTTTAACGCTACAGCCAAGTCAAAGCCCGCTATTCTCGACTCCCCCTTGTCACTTCAGGCCGGCATCAATATCAGCCGGGCACAAACCTTTTTCGGCCAGGGAGAGATAACAAAAGCTATTGCTACCTTGGAGTCCTTTGTCTGCCCAAATGCCACCCAAAAAACATCCAAAGGCTGTGCCCATCCATATCTATTTTTCACTTTGGGGAATTTCTATGCAGCCCTGGGAAAAGAAACAACTACAAATACAGACATTTCCAAAGCAAATAAAAAGGCGGTTCAAAACTATAAATCTGCACTCAAGGCATCTGCTGAATTCAGTGAAGCCTGGATCAACCTTGCAGCGGTCTGTCATACCGAAGGTTTACATAATGAAGCGGCAAACGCTTTTGAAAAAGGCTACCTTTTTGAAGACACTCCCAAGGCAGTTCACCTTTATTATGCTGCTGTCTGCTACTTTCAGGCAAACAACAGCCTTAAGGCACTTGAGTTGTTTACCATGCTTGAGAGACGTCATCCTGACCAGATTACCCTGGCCTGGAAAGAGGTGTTGGTTCACGTACTTTTCTCTCTTGATCGACATAAAGATGCCTTGTTCCATATCGAAACATTGGCCAACAATCCCTGGCCTGATAAATCCGGAGACCGGCAAAAAAAATGGAAGGAAATTCTGGTCAACCAATACCTGAGCTTGGACATGGATAAAAAAGCTTTGGCCTATAGCAAAAAACTGACCCGAAACGATCCCTTGGAGCCCAAATGGTGGAAAGCATTATCCCATGTCCATCTCAAGCACAACCAGCTTAAAAATGGATTATCCAGTTTGGTTGTCTATAGTTTTCTAAGTCCCTTAACCCCAGACGAAAAGATGCTTGCAGCAGACCTTTACTTTTCTTTAAATGTCCCGGCTAAAGCTGCAGACTTATATGAAAGTCTTGTGACAGAAAATCAGGACCACCTAAAAAAAACGCCATTAAAAAAATTGATACAGGCCCGGACAATGGCCCATGACCCGGATGCTGCAATCAAATGGATCGAGGCAGCCTTGGTTGATCAAACAAAACAACACACGCTGACTAAAAAAGAGATAAAAGAACTGACCACCCTAAAACAACAACTCATACAGATTAAAAAATTCTATGCTGCTGCCGACCAGGTGCTTTCACCATCCCTGGTAAAGCTGCACAATGCAACATTTGAAAAGGAGTAATCTTCCATGAATCCTGCGACTAAAGATGTCCCTGTAATTCTCACCGCTTTTGGCACCACTGCCAAGGCATTTTCCACCTATGAAAAGATGGATGCCATTATCCAGGATGCATTCCCCAATAACCCCATCCACTGGGCCTATTCATCAAGGATGGTCAAACATGCCATGGCTAAAAAGAAAAGACTCAATCTCAAAGATCCCCTGGAAATGGCACAGATTCTATCAGAACAGGGACATCCCTGGACCGTGATTCAATCTTTACACCTGATCTGTGGACATGAGTTCGATCGCCTTGTAGCAGAACGGGATCACGCCGATATCCGATCTTCTATGGGCCTGCCTTTGCTTACATCACACCAGGATTATGAGCAGACAGCCAAAGCCCTGGAGCCACTTTTTCCGGATGATCCGGACCACGCTGTCGTCTTGGTTGGGCATGGTACTGATCACCCTGCCTGGTCGGCTTATCCGGCACTTGAAACAGTCTTAAGGAAACTACACGGGGACCGGGTTTTTGTTGGAGTCGTAGAAGATTTCCCGGATATGGATTATACACTGGAGCGGATTCAAACTGCCAACTATAAAAAGGTCTGTCTCATCCCCTTAATGCTGGTGGCAGGGGTTCATTTTAAAGAGGACCTGACTTGTGAAGAAGACTCCTGGCAAAAAACCTTTGAAAGGTATAATATCCAGGTCTCTGTGGTGGATCACGGTATCGGTGAAATCGATGATATTACCAAGATTTTCTGTACCCACATCTCTCAGGCCCTGGATGTGATTCCAGCTTGAGGATTTAGATGTAATGCATTATTTGCTACAAAATCCTAAATAACTGTGCGTCTGACTAATTGTAATAACCAGTTTGCATTTAACTCAACTTTCCTGCTTTTCACCTTTTTTCCAACATATGTAGATAAATATAACGGTCAGGGGGATAATAAATAGCAGGAAAAAAGGTAGCCGCTCGGGCGGTTCAGATAAAAATATAGCGCCGATTACACTTAAAACAAGATATCCTAAAAAAACTATCCAGCCCTGCCAGGTTATAGGCAGCCCCCAGCCATAGCCGAATCGCTTCTTTGGAAACCAGGCACGGTGTCCTGTGCGCGTTTTAGGAAACTCTTCTTTATTCATTTATGAACGCCCCTAAAGCTAATCATGAGCAAAACTCAAAGATTGTTCTATATATAGCTTAATAATTAAGTCAGCTTTTTTCAGGAATAACTTTACCATGGGGATCAGTCCTTGGACTGCCAAGCTTATTATCCAAATAGGAAAGGGTCTCGGTCTGGTCAAGATGCTCAAGTTGATGGGCAGTTGCATGTACTTCTTTTTGCGGAGTGCCTATACTCTCAAGATAGGTTTCCCATAGACGATGGGCTCGCAGAACGGTTTTAGCCTCTTTCTCTCCTTTTGGTGTTAGAACATAATCCTGCCCCTGCTCCTGGAGCAAGCCTTCCTGCAACATCCTCTTTAAAACCCTATCAAGATTTTTGCTTTCTTCTACATATTTTTGAATAACTTCTTTTGAAGCAGGTCTATCATGCCGCAATATTGTAGTAAGAACATCTTCTACCACCTGTTGGGGAACGAGGTTACGCAACCTTATCCAACGGGATAAAAGTCCATATTTGGGTGCTACAGTCAAGACTACAAGGAACTGGAAGGTGCAAAACAACATAATCGCCCCACCACCTGCAGAATCAAGCCAGACACATAAATAAAGACCGCCAACCACAGAAGTAACACCGAAAAGGGCAGACAATAACATCATCTTATCAAGCCGATCTGATAAAAGGTAAGCTGTTGCCGCTGGTGTAATCAATAATCCCACCACCAGTATCACCCCAACCATGCTTACGGCAGACACCACCACCAGGGAAACACAGGTAGTCAACAGATAATCAAGCAGCACCACCGGCAAACCGATAGATGCGGCCATGACCGGATCAAATGTAGCCAGCTGAAAATGCCGGAAAAACAGGATGAGAATAGTTAGAACGGCTGCCGCCACAAAGGCGGACACCCACAAATCCGTATCTGCAACACCCAGTATATCACCCATGATAAAATGCATCAGGTCAATATGGATGTAGTGCCTGAATATAGAAACAGCCACCACACCAAGTGCAAATATGCCTGTGTACATAATACCGATAGCAGTATCTTCTTTTACCCTTGATATCCTGGATACAAATGAGATCAGGGCCACAGTAGCCACAGCTGCAATAAGCGATCCTAAAAGCATGCCCGGTGCATGAGCTTCATACCCAAATAACAATTTCATGACCAGGTAGCCACCGGCCACACCTGCAATCATGGCATGGGACAGGGCATCTCCTAAAAAGGCCATGCGCCTGAGTACCACAAGACATCCTACAACAGCAGCCACGACAGCAACAATTGAGCCGCCGATTAAAGCTTTTTGAAAATACGTTTCAGTCAGGGGGGCTATAAACAATTCATACATCAGTTCCCCTCCTTTTTGACCACATCTTTAAATATTCTCAACCGGCCTTCATATACCTGGCTGAGCAGGTCTTCCTGAAGCACGGCGTCCGGTTCGCCGTAGGCGTATAGTCGTTGCTTGATAAGGAGCAATTTATCAAAATACTCTGCTGCCGTGGACAGGTCATGATGAACCACGACAAGGGTCTTTCCAGATTTTTTGGCTCGCTCAAGAACGTCAAGAATCGCTCTTTCAGTTGCTGCGTCCACGCCTGCAAAAGGCTCGTCCAACAAAAGGATATCACTACCCTGGGCAAGAGCTCTAGCCATAAAGACCCGTTGCTGCTGCCCGCCTGAAAGCTCACCAATCTGCCGATGGGCAAAATCTGCCATACGAACCATTTCCAATGCTTCAATGGCAGCGTCCCGGTCTTTTTTGCTGGGAGAGGTATACCAGGGGATCTGCTGATACCGCCCCATCAGGGCCACCTCACTGACTGTAATGGGGAAATCCCAATCCACAGCTCCTCTCTGGGGCACGTAGGCAACCAGGCCCTTGGCATTCTTTGCGTTTGTTCCCTGGATTTGAACCTTTCCTAAGTCCGGTTTAACAAACCCTAAAACAGCTTTGATAAAGGTGGATTTACCTGCCCCGTTGGGTCCGATCACCCCTACAAGCTGATCCTTTTCTATCTTTACGCTTACATCCAAAAGCGCGGGTCTTGCATTGTAGCTCACAGTGAGGTGTGCTACTTCTATGGCAAAAGAGGTATTAATGGTCATGTTCATCCTCCTTGTGCGCTGCCAGGTTGAAGCTTACGGAACCTGCAACTACGGCACCTTTGCTACCCCAGACTGTCTGATCTGTTAAAGTAGCACCGTTTTCCAACAGCTTGACCCTCAGCCCATGGTCCAGATGGGCTTCAGATGTGGGGGGACTGGCTTTGACATAAAACTCGTTGAAGCCGGCGGTTAACACAAGGCCTTCAGTAATCTTGACCACTTTTCCCCGCGAGATGTTGTCTGATGCCACCACAAGAGGGGTGCCGTTAAGACGGACTTCAAGCCCTGATGAATCTGGAGTGTCATCAATAGCCAAAGCAAATGGATCTTTTTCAATGGAAAAGCTTGGGGTGATCTCCAGTACATAATCACCTGTAAGAACTTCTAAAGCTGCTACTTGAGCAGGGCCCTCCGGCAAGCCTGCATCCCGCTGCCAGGTATAAGCCCATAAGCCCCCTACAAAAAAGATCCAAACAAATATACAGAGTAGAAACCGCATATAGTTAATCTATCCTCTCCCCACCATTACGAGACTGGGTTTATTTAAGCGCGTTAACAATGAGAAGTGTGTTTTCTCTCATCATTCCAATATAAGTTTCACCAGCGGATCCTTCAGGCCCCATGGAGTCGGAATAGAGTTCCCCACCGATTTTAACGCCGGTTTCCTTGGCAATTTCCCGAATCTGTTTAGGATTAATGGTGGTCTCCACAAAAATGGCAGGAGCGCCAGAAGCTTTGATAGAATCAATGACCTTGCGGCGGCGTTCCGGGGTGATACCAGCACCGACTTCAGCACCGGTAGACCATCCTACAGGAGCAATGGACAAAAAATTATTATTTTCATTGAGCCGGTACTCCTGGCAAAAATAATTGAATGCATCATGTGTGGTAACAAGGATTCGCTTCTGTACAGGAATCTTGTTGATCTGTTCCTTTATCCATGCATCCAGGACACGCAACTGCTGCAAAAACAATTTGGCACGGGCCTGGTAAAGGACGCTGTTCTCAGGGTCCAATGCAATGATTCCTTTGGTGATATTGTTCACATATACCGCTGCATTTTTAGGAGAGAACCAAGCATGGGGATCAGCAATGGTCTCGCCTTCTTCATCAATGGATAGAATCTGAATGCCGTCAGTTGCCGTTACCAACGGCTTTTTTGCATCCCTGGCCAAAGTGGCCATCCAGCTTTTGCCTTCCAGGTGAAGGCCGTTGTTAATGCACAGATCCGCCTCAAGCACTATCTGTACATCATTGGGGGTAACATTATAGGTATGAGGGTCAGCTCCTGGAGCAAGAATACTTTTGACCACAGCCTGGTCTCCTGCTACCTGGCGAGCAAAATCCGCAATCTGGGTAGTGGAGGCAACGATCACCGGCTTTTTAGAATTCTCAGCCAGTGCCGGTCCCACAATGGTAAAAAATAAAAAAACATACAGTAAACAGAAAACAAAAACAGATTTTCTAAAGGAAATTTTCATTTCAAGTCTCCTATGATTGACTTTTTAGATCGAACAATTGATAAGCAAAACTTTAAGACTGTATCAATGAGTAATCAAGAGAAGAGACGTTTTTTTTATTTTACTTGATAAAATATCCTGCCACTTTCCAGGTTTGTCCCTCCTTCTTCAACGAAACCGTTTCCACAGCACTTTGTTTATTCTCAAATTTCGTTACAAAACGAATAATGATGTATTCGCCGTCCGGCATACCCGGCAGGGTCGTTGTAAATCGGTCATGGAAAAGACTGCGCTCTAAAACTGGCCCCAAGGCAGACCGGACACCAGAAACGGTTTTTACCCATTGCTCGGGTGTAACAGCATCTTTAAACACTTTAGCAGCGGTTTTCCAAGAAGCACTGTATTTTTCTTCATCCACCATCTTGAGCCATAGCTCGGCCGTATCAATACCCTCCTGATTCGCAGAGTGGGCATGGGGAGTTTCTGTGACATGAGCGGTTGAAGTTGCAGCCATAAAAAGACTGCAGATTAAAGCAATTATCAATATCGGTATTTGATTCATGAGATCTCCTTAGTATGTCTTTTTCCTGGCGCCAAAAGCGAACAATCCGAGAATGGAAAGAACAGCAATGACGGCCATCCATTCAACCCCGGAAGACGTCATTTTTGTAGTATCATCCTTTTTATCGATCTTTTCCATTTTATAGCCTTCGATCTGTTCAAGATTTTCAGCCGACTCTTTGGCATTAGATGTTTTAGTTTCCTGGGGTTTTTGCTTTTCTACTTTTTGTTCAAGCTTTTCCGGATCAGATGTTTTACGATCAGGTCCGGGTGCTGCAAGTTTTTTGATAAGTTGTTTACGTTCTTGAACCTGCTTTTCCAAAGGCTTTTGGGCCATTTGTTCAACTGCAATTCTAAACTTATTGAGAATATCGGGACTTACGATACCGGGAATTGAGATGATTGAAACTACCATTTGGTTTAGAAGCGGATTATTACAGGTATGATCACAGCAAGCGATCCCTTTGGCTACAATGCTTTTGGCATATTCTGCAGCAAGGGTTTCAAGTTGGGTTTGATCGGCCTGCCAATATCCTTTTCTATGGGTTTCCAACATCCGACCAGTCATTGACTGGTATGCCCAGGGCGACGCCTTGTCAAAAAATTCCTTGAGTTTAAGACCATACTTGTCCTGTACATAGACGTCATAGGTCTGCTGCCATTTGTCATCATCCACCTTTTCAGGAGTTGTCAAATCCCAGCCCCACAGGTATTCCACAAAATTAGACATGGCATTTGCACCGGCATAGTCCTCTGCCTTCATTCCCTCTATCCATTTTGGATTCAGATAGCGAGACCGCATTTCCCGGCCAAGGGTTTTTCCCAAATCTTCAACATTTACCCGGCCCTTTTTCTTCTGGTCTGTGATCAATGTTTCAGGGGCTTTACCGGATTCCTTGCGAATGGCCATTGAAAGCCCTCCTAAATATTGAAACATGTCATCATTATCCAAAAGGCCGTATACATTGGAGGAACGAGAATGGACGGCCACATCTACCTGCGAAAGCTGGGCTTTAAACAACTGTTTTGCCGCAACACCCCAGGTTGGATCTGTTTTGGTATTGCCTTTACCATATGCAAATCCCATACGGTTTTCATACACATTGACTACTTGATCCGGGTCATCCCATTTGGATGAGCCGGAGGCCATATCCCCTACCCCGTTTCCATATGCGCCCGGCGGTTCTGAGAACACCCTGAACCTGGACATTTGTTCTGCTTTTTCAGGTGCCATGCCTCCTTGAATCAAACGGGTCTTGATCCGGGCTGTATGACGGGCTATCAGATTTTCCACGTCATTTTGCTTCTCTGCAAGACGGATAGCCTGGTCAAGAAAAAGCATTTTATCCGGGAACAGATCCCGGTAAAGACCGGATGCATTTACCATGACATCTATTCTGGGCCTTTCTAAGTCCTTTCCTTTAATCACTTCAATTCCTATGACACGACCGGTTTTTGACCACTTTGGTTTTACACCCACAAGATTTAAGATGGTTGATTCATTCACACCTTCGTTTCTCAGCGTTTCTGTGGCCCAAACAATCACAGCAACCTTCTGGGGAAATGCACCATGCTTAATGATGTGGTTATCAATAATCTGCTGCGCAGCCTTTTTACCCAAAGCCCAGGCAGCTGGTGTAGGAAGTTTACCCGGATTAAAGCCGTAAAAATTACGTCCGGTCGGAAGGGCTTCAGGATTGCGGATTGGATCGTTTCCCTGGCCCGGATGAACATATCTTCCTTCAAGTCCTTTGATAAGACTGTTGATTTCATTTGAGCCGCACCCTGCTATATTTTCAGCCAGCTTGTCTTCGGAAAATCTGGGATTTGATTCTAAAACAGCTGCGGTCAATTCTTTTAAAGCGTCCGGGTCAGGGCTTTTGCCAAAGGTGTGCATGCCAAACGGGATCAGATCCGACTTGATATCCTCAAGGTAATGACCAAGCAGGTGAATCTTATCTGCCGTGGCCCGGTTCATTTTCCAGACTGGTTTGTCACCTTTGTTATGATCATGGGAAACCGATTCACCCGGGGCATGGTAATGCTCATGGTCTGTGGAAAAACTGTCTTTGAGATCCGAAAAAATTCCGGTGGATTCTGCAAGGCTTAAAAGTTCTTTGACTTTTTCTTCTACAGTCAGACTTCCCTTGGCCTGTGCCTGTTCTATTTCGCTGACCAATTCAGCCATACGGCTGTATTCTTCATGGACATCTGCTTGTTTAAGAACCGGTGTTAAATGAGATACCATCACCCCTCTGCCCCTTCGTTTGGCCTGGATACCTTCACCGATATTATCCACAATATAAGGGTACATATTGGGAATATCAGTGATCAAAACCTCAGGTGAGCAGGAAGGAGACAATCCCGCCTGTTTGCCCGGTGTCCATTCATAGGTGGAATGGGTACCCAAATGAATCATGGCATCTGCTTTAAATCCCTTCTCCAACCACAGGTAAACAGCCAGGTACTGATGGTGTGGATAAAGCGTGGTATCATGGTACAGCTTCATAGGATCATCTCCCCAGCCCCTGGCAGGTTCGGGCAGGATGATCAGGTTCCCCGATCTTACTGCCGGAATAACAAACGACTTATCCTTTACCATCACAAACGAACGTTCGGGCGTGCCCCATTGGGTTATGACTTTTTCTTTAAACTCTTGTGGCAGTGTTTCAAACCATTGTTTATAGGTCTCAAGGGGCAGGCGGATAGCCTGTCCTTTATCCAGCATTTTATCCAGCTCTCCTGGGGCCCATGACCCCACATTACGAGCAGAGGCTATAATCATGGATTTGATATCTTCTTCAGTTAAAACCGATCCGGTATCATACCCGTTTTTGCCCAGAGATAAAGCAATCTGTTCAATTGATCGGAACACATTCAGGTATGAGGCCCCGATATTCTGCTTGCCCTGGTGATGATTGTAGAACATGAGTGCAATTCTTTTGTTTTTAGCCTGTTTTTTCTGTAGAACAAGCCAATTTTTCAGCCTTGGGATAATACGGTTCATATTCTCATCAACAAGGCGGCTCACAAAATATGATTTGCCCGATCTTTTATGGATATGTTGTTCTTTGGCTGCTAAAACCGTAGGCTCGATCAATCCGGATATTTCCGGGACAGCCAGGGACCAGGCAACCGATTGGGCATCTATGCCGACAGGACTTTTCCGCCATTGTTCAAGGGTATCCTGGTAGATCGATATGGCACTAAAAATAGGAACATCCATTTTTTTAAGCAGCCGTGCAAGTTCAGGGGTAAGCCCACTGTAGAATTTAAAGGAAAATGCAAGGATTATATCCACCCGCGATTTGCCGGACGGATCCAATAAATAGTTTTTTATGATTTCACTTTCTCTGCCAAAACAGGGAAAAACATTGAACCCCTCAGCTTCAAAACGGTGGATAATGTCATCCATTGGCTCCTGCTGTCCCTGGGTTAAAAAGGATGAAAAAAAAAGAAATCCAATGGCGGGCTTTTCAGGGGCATATCCCTGCCTTTTTTTTTGCCAGGAACGATAATCCTTTATATCAGTAAATACACCGGAGCCATCAGCGCCATGTTGTTTTGCATCCGGGTGATAAATTCCTAACCTTGGACGCACTTTAACCGGTTTATAGGAAACAGTTTTGTCCAGATGGCGATGGATAACAAGTCGCAGCATGTTTTGGATGTTTTCTACGCTGATATGAAGATAATAATCGGCTATCTCATCATCAAAAATAAATCCTGCGGCTTTTAGAGATTCATCATCCAGTGAACCCCGCAGGGCATAAACACTTTTTTGCGAGGGATCTATAGATTCATTTATAAATGTCTCCAATCCTCTACCCATTACATCTACAACAACAATAGGTGTTTTTGATACGACCCGTTTGACCTGTTCCGGAGTCTTTTGTACATCAGCTAAGGAATATACGGCAATGCGGGATTTAAGGTCGTTTGCCAGATCCAGACCGTCAAGTGCAAGACGGGCAATATAAGAGTTATGGTCTAAAACCATAAAAACAATATCTGGCGTTTTATCGGCACCAAAACAAGATTTGCCGGGCGTAAAATATAATATCAGGCCCAAAGCCACAATTAAGCGGGCCCGGTAAGACCACATTTTTTTTTCATGGGATTTAATTCCCATCCGGGATGTAGATCATAGATCCGTCTTCCAGTTTATATGCTGTACCCAGTCGTAGGCCAAGGCCTTTAGCTTTGTCCTTTGATATTTTCATTGCAGAAATTTTTGTTCCTTTTTTCTCAATAATTTCCATCTGCCCTTCCGAAGACTTTTTAACTATGGTCATTTCAGAATCTTTAGAGAGCAGCTCATCCAAGTGATATGCACCGAATAGGGCAATGAGCAGTCCAACAATAAATACCAGGCCTAAATCAAATAAATTGGCTACCCCAGCCATAGGATCATTATCTGAAAATCCAGTCCCCCTGTTCTGCTTTGCTTTGAAGTACTGCATATCAGGCTGCCTTATCAGAACGGGTTTCAATGCCCTGGGTGCAAAGTAGTTCTGCAGCTAATTCGATATTTTTGATATCCTGCTCTTTCCAACGACGCTGGATGGTAAACATCACATAGGAAACAAGCCCTAAAGCCATGCCCACCACAGTAGTGGTAAAGGCTACCACCAACTCCTGTGAAAGTTGACCGATGTCCCCCTGGCCCAAAGAGGCCAGTCCTGTGCCCATTGGAATAAGAGTCCCTATCAGCCCTAAGCCTGGTCCCAGTCGGATCATCACCTTGAGCGGGTCCAACGATTTCCACATTTTGTGCTCAGCATCTCGAAGCAAGTTAATCACAAAAACCTGATCCTTTTTTTCATTTAGTTTTTCTAAGCGTTTGATAACACGCTTCACGTTAGGTAGAAGACAGTCATCGTATTCATTTGCGAGTATCTTTTTTGGCAAATCATTACCTGGATTATGAAGGCCCCTACGGGACAGCCATTCACGGAAAAAACTCCCACTATAAACCAATGACCAAACCACAAGGCAGGCCAGTATTAGAAGAACCGGCAGAAACAGGGAAGATGAGACCAGGTAAATAAAGGTTTTTAATATTGCGGTCATATCAGTCTCTTTTTATAAATAGGGTTGAAAAAGCCTGCGGTAAGGGCCAGAAAAGCCCCTACCGCAAGCAGAATTACCCCTGGAGTGCCGACCGGAGATAAGCCAGGGGTAGATCCAGCACCGGCCTGATCTTCAATAAGGGAGGAAGTCTCCGGGCTGGAAATTCGGTAAATGGTTTCAAAATCTCCGAACTGTGGGATAATCGTGACACAAAGTATAAAATAAACAGCCATATACAGCATCATAGCACCCAGCATGTTTTCCGTTCGTTGACGCCTGCCCAATAAAATAATTACAAAGGCGGCAACGAAGCTTGTCAGAATAAAGCCTGATAACATCCACCAGATAAAATTCGGACGGTCTGGATAAAGGGATGTGATAAGACCGGTATTGAGCAAGATAACGGAAAAACATACAGGGCAGGGAAAGGCCAGAAATAGCCAGGCCTTTGTCCTGCCATAGTCTTTTGGTTTTCGACTTAAAAGTTTTACCCCCCAAAAGGCTAAAAGTCCCGCCAGTATCATGTGAATCACCATGCCGGACTTAAACAGGACTTCTATTTGTCTATACCAGTAAGCCAGATCTGCCAGGTTCAAAATCAGGGCTGATAAAAGGAAGCTTCCTGCATAGCAGAAAGTGAAACCGATAAGAATCAGAGTTTGCCTGAAAAAAGAATTCGAACCTGTCATAGCATACCCAAGCCCAACTCCGCTTTTCAAAGCAAAAGCGCCCATTGATAGAACTAGGCCCAATATGAGAGATTTAAGCTCCATCAAACGTATCCTAATACGTGTATCTCATACCTATATAAAAATTTCGTTCAGGCATGGGATACCCATGAACATATTCATAATCTTCATCAAATAAATTATTGATCCCGGCATCCAAGGACAACGATCCTTTTTGTTCAGTTTCTATGATTACCTGTGTCAGGCTAAAATCAACAACCGTAAACGAGCCTTGTGTAAACTCACCGGTGTAAGTAATCCAATCGTCAACGGTTTTACTGCCTGTGTAAGTCGCATTCAAACGGCAGGAAAAACCGCTGAGCCCTGAAAACACGATACCATATGAGAACATAAGATCCGGGGTGTATTTCAGATCAGAACCGTCTTCGCGATCTTCATACTCAATAAGCCAGGTCAAATTTGCATATGGTTTTAATTTGAAACCCCAGTTAAAAGTTTCTCCCATGTCCCAACCCATATCGGCCTCAAATCCCTGGATTCTTGCCTCGCCTACGTTTTCCCAGGACTTTGTGTTGACGCCGATATCAACACTTTGGATCATATCTTCCCAATCTGTGTGAAAGTATGTCAAGCTGCCTGAAGTCGCTCCAAAAACCACATCAATACCACCCTCATAGGTTTTTGAGCTCTCAGGATCCAAATCAGGGTTACCCTGATAAGTGTCTCCGAAATGAGTGTAATCTGCAGCCAACTCATCTGCAGACGGCATCATAAATGCTTCTGAGTATCCTGCCCGCAGTTTGAGCCAATTATTTACCAAATACGTTAAGCCGACGTTGATACCAAGGTGAGTATCATCCTCTGTGTTCCCTGCGGGTTCAATCATTTCCACTTCATAACGGTCATATCGCATACCAACTGAAGCGGTCAGCCTCTCATCCATGAACCCCATTCGTCCCAAAATAAAACCGGCAAGGTTTTCATAGGTAGATTGCTGTGGAGTATAGGAGTAATCAATGTCATAATCGATATAGTCCATACCCGCAGTAACCTGTGCGGTTCCCCAATGTCCGGTGACTTGAGCTTGGGCTCCTTGGCTGTCGATTTCTCTGTGTGTGGTATCACCATCATCCCAGCCGCTAGGGTTAGAGGCGGTCGGATCAGTCCAATTATCTTCATCTTCACCAAAAAAATATCGGACAGACCATAAATAGCGGTCATCCTTTGTCTGTCCTTCATATGTAAAATCCACGGAGGAACTGCTTTTATCTGAATAATCGTCAAGATCATTTTGAACCAGATACTCTGGAGAACCGGATTCATCTGCATCAAAAGTTGTAGCAATAAGACCTATGCGGTGCGTATCTGCAAAGGTATAACCTAAATTAAGACTTCCGTTTTCCCGGTTGTCTATGCCGGTATTTTTATAAAGACTGCCGCTTGCTGTTGTGTAATCATCCCACGATCCTGAAGTAACAGTTCCTGAATAATCAAATCCGTTGGTTTCACCGGATAGTCCAACAGAGCCTTCTTTAAAGTCAAAGCTTCCCAGTTGACCTTCAACAAATGCTGAAAAATCACCGCTGCCTCGCTTGGTAATAACATTAACAACACCGCCCATTGCAGCTGAGCCATACTGGACAGAAGCCGGACCACGAATGATCTCGACGCGTTCGATATTTTTGGTCATAATTTTAGCGGCATTACCTGTACCGGCACGGCGGCCGTTCAAAAGTATTAAAACCCTGCCTTTTAGGTCATTGCCATGAGAATCGGTTCTAAATCCACGAATACTGATGGTGGTCAAAACACCGGGGTACTGCCGTACATCAAAGCCGTTCTGGGCAAGAAGTTCTCCCAGATCAACAGCAGTGGACTGACTAATCGCGACTTCGTCAATTACGGTAATATTTGCAGGAATAACTCTTTTAGGCTCAGGTACACGTCCTGCAGTAACTACCAAATCATCCAGATCATTTTGAGGCTCAACAGATTCCTGTTCGACAGCCCCGGCGTTTTGAGCCAGGGCTCCAGGACTAAAAGGTGCGGTTAAAAACAACGTACTAAATAGAAATGCAAACAACCAAGCTCGATACATCTTTTTCTCCCTAAAACTGTATCGGTGGCCAGCCAACCAAATACTGCAACCGAAGACATCACGGAAAAAACTGGTCAACTCATGACCACTCACACAGCAAATTTTTACCGGGGATATAAAGAAAAAACCCCGGACCATTTAAAGATGATCTGGGATTCCCTGATTTTTCCACAGATTAGTGATGCCTGTCCCTTGTCCACGGGGATTGGCAATATATGACGTGTTCCAGGCAGGTCTTCTGACTTTCGGATCTTTCTACTGACTGCACCTTCCCAACCTTTTGGTCAGTGGCGTTTTTGCAGTGTTCGTCCCCGATCACAGCGGCGGGCCCGTCCCTGATTCTAACAGGGTTCCCTATTGAGCCTGTTAAGGCACCTGAATCGACATTTTACATATTGGATCATTAAAAAGGTGTCAAGCACTTTTTGTTGTTCAATATCTCATAATGTAAATAAACCTAATTTTATTATACTACAGACTGATTTGGCATATTTGATTTATATATTCTCTTATTTCTGCTTTTAAACTGTGTTTATTTTCTATCTTTCAACTGTGCATTTGGATTCAGCTGTGGAGGATAGAAGCGTTATGAAATATATAAATGTGATGCTGGGGATGGTAATAGTTTAGAGCTTAAGATAGAAACCAGGCCGTATAAAATATTACAGTTTGCGTCCCTGAACGAACCGGGCACTGATGTTACGGTCATCACCTGTGTAAATGAATTTTTCAAGCCTGTCTTCAAGGTTGTATAATTCTGTGATAAAAGTGGAATCCTCAAGCACCAGGGCATCAAACCAGTATCCCGGCTCAAAACTTCCGGTCTTGCCAAAAAACCTACCGCCTCCCTTTGTAGCCAGGTAGAATGCCTCGGAAACAGTCAGATGCTCATCTTCTTTAACTTCCATGCTTCTAAGCTTTGATAGTTGGATTGCCCGCACAATTGTATCGTTCATACCTATGCTGTGACCGCCTGCGATATCGCTGCCAAGCCCTAAGTTCAACCCTAACTTTAAATAACGTTTTAAGGGCATAATGCCGCTTCTCACATTGATATTAGAGTCCGGACAATGGCAGAAAAACACTTTGTTTTTCAATGCAAGGGCAACCTCTTCATCATTGGAATATATAGCATGGGCCATGATGGTTGGGGTCTGACCAAATAAGCCATATTGATCATAAACATCTGAGTAATGCCGGGCCTTTGGAAACAGGGATTTTACCCAGTCCATTTCATCCATGTTTTCGTTTAAGTGAGATTGGACAGGAATGTTACCTAAAACAGCAAGCTCGCCCAGGGATTTTAATAAGGCGTCTGTGCTTGTGGGAGCAAATCGAGGTGTGATGATCGGCTTCACAAGGGGATCATCACCATATTTTTCTAGCAGATAGCGGGTACCTTCAACAGAATCAGCTGTATCCTCCAGAATGAAACCAGGTGCATTTCTGTCCATATTCACTTTACCGACATAGGCACCGATCCCCTGCTCTTTTAATACCTCAAACAACGCTTCAGTGCCTTTAGTTGAAGAAGAAGCAAACATAGCGGCACGCAAAGTACCATGGGCAACAAGTTTGGCAGCGAAACTAGAATAGACCTTTGTTGCAAATTCAGGGTTGTGGAACTTGCGTTCAAGATCAAAGGTGTAGTCATTGAGCCAGTCCAGCAAGGTTTTGGTCATACCGATGCCGCACTGAAGGTATTGGGCGGCATGAAGATGGAGGTCCACAAATCCGGGAATCACCATCTTATTGCCATAATCCTGGACATCATGCCCTTTGTATGCCTCAGGAAGCTTCGAATAAATGGCCTGAACCCGACCGTCTTTTACAACCAGAAAACTGTCTTTAAATATCTCGAAATTACCCGGCTCTTTTGTAAATATGAAGTTAGCTTTAATGATTAGTCTGCGTTTCATGTTTTTATCATTCTGATTTGAGTATGTTTTTTGCGTCCCCGATTATGATCGGGATCTCCCCGGTACTTTAAAAACAGGTGTTTATAACACATTCTATAGTGTGAAGATAGCAAAGCAAATCTTGAGGTTGCCGAATTTGAAAGAATCTATTAGAGTTTGTCCTTGTTACCAGGGTTTTCTAAAGACTTGGCAAATTGGCTTGACAAGCAAAACACCTGATCAGCGAAATGATAGTGAAGCTATATTAAATTCAAAATAAGGACCTGTTGCATTGAGTATTAAACCCTGGACAACTGTTTTGTTAATTTTACTCTTGATCCCCGTCATGGTTCAGGCAAATTCAAATATCAACGACAATCAAACCATTTTCATTGCCCATTCGAAGCAAGCCGGCATAGGGCAACCTTTTCTTGTTCGGCTCACTTCATCTAAGGCCATAGATAAAATTGCAGTCTTTTGGATGGGTCGAAAAATTGTACCTTCAGTTTCTGTATGGAACGAACATCATGTGGCGATTGCCATGTTAGGTACTGATATTCTAACAATAAAGCCGGGGCCCCAGACACTTACTGTCCGCGCCTGGGTTGAGGGAAAGGAATCTGTATGGAATCGATCAGTAAATATTCTTCCCAGATCATATCCCCGCCAGGAGCTTACCCTGCCACCCAAGATGGTAACGCCTCCGGCTGATGAGCTTGAACGGATCAAGGCAGAAAGAGTACGGACCCAAAAGGCCAAAGGCACCTGGTCTGAGCATAGATTGTGGCGTCTACCCTTTCACAGGCCTGTAAAAGGGAAAACCACCAGTGTTTACGGCCTTCAGAGGATTTTGAACGGAAAGCCTAAAAATCCGCACCGGGGAATAGATTTCAGAGCTCCTGCGGGAACGGATATAGAATCGGTCGCTGACGGAAGGGTTATTCTTGCGGAGTCTCACTATTATGCTGGCAATTCAGTTTATATCGACCATGGTAACGGTATCATTTCTCTATACTTTCACCTGAGTAAATTCGATGTTTCAAAAGGAGACGTTGTAAAAAGAGGTCAGATTATAGGCAAAGCAGGCAGTACTGGAAGGTCTACGGGTCCTCATCTTCATTTGTCCATCAGTGTACAGGGTCAACTTGTAGATCCTGGTGTATTGTTTGAGGGGTCAACCGATCAATTATTAGAGTAGTCAAGCAACACTTTATCAATCATAGGTGGCTCTAATATTATTTTAGGCCTTATTTTTCAGGTAAAAATCACCCTTAAAAACATCTGCATGAAAAAGAGTTTACCAGTTTTCGGCCTCATCTTTGACCATTCTAATAAACTCTGCCATGGCAGGTGTCACCCACTTGTCTTTATGCAGAGCGATTTGCAAACTCACCGGCGAATTGCTTTCCCAAGGGATGTATCTAACCTGGCCTGATTCAACTTCTTTTTCAATTGTTATCATGGGTAAAAACGACACGCCTAGACCGCAAGTAACATAACGTTTGATTACCTCGACCGATGTCGTTTCAATGGTATTCTCTGCTGATATTCCCGACTCAGCCAATAGCGTTTGAAAAATTTTACGATAGCTGCAGCCTTTTTCAGTGTATAGTACCGAAAGCCCCTGCAGGGTGTCTATTGTCTCGCCTGCATAATCTTTGGGCAGTACGATCCCCATATCTTCTTGGATAAGTTCATAGATCTCAAGATCAGGATCTCGTCTTTTTTGTTCAAGCAGCAAGGCAAGATCCAATTCTCCATTTCTCAAATGGTCCCTTGATACTGGACAGGGATTGTTTTCCATTATTATTTCAACATTGGGATAACTCGCCTTATACTCTCTGAGAACCGAATGCAGCCTGTATAACATGGTGGATTCAGGTACTCCGATCCGCAAAATTCCTGAAGGAAGACTCTCGTCCTTGGCCAGATTGCATATTTCATCATAGGCATCTAAAAGCTTGAGTGCTTGACGGAATACGGCTTGGCCAAACTCGTTTAGTATAACTCGTTTGCCAATGCGGTCGAAAACAGGAGCCCCGTAAAATTCTTCAATTGCCCTTATGTGAGTTGTTACAGAACTCTGTGCGTAGTTTAAGGCTTTAGAAGCTCTATTAAAGCTTCCCGTTTCAACAATGGCCCTTAGTGTTTTAAAATTCCGGATTTCCATATTCATTATCCTAATAATTTAAAACAACATATCATTTTTTTTGAACGTTTCAATCTAAATATTCATTTTTACAAATATGCAACCCCAATGCTATTTTCAGTTAAAAACATATTGCGAGGTTAAAATGGAAAAAAATACACTTGGGCCATTTCTTTTAAGCGGCCTGATGATCGGACCTATTTTAGGGTCAGGGGTAATTCTGCTTCCACCAATGGTTTATCAACAAATTGGTGCCCATGCTATTTGGGCGTGGCTCACAATTATGATATTGGGAAGTTTGTTTGCCGCAGCTTTTACTCAGTTAGCCATAGCTTTCCCTGGAAAAGAAGGAGTTTCTAAAGCAGTCAGAGTAGCCTTTGGCCCCTCCTTTGGCCAACTGGCCTCCAACTTTATCATATCTGCAGTCTGTGTTGGTCCGGTTGCGGTACTTGCAACCGCTGCGATTGAAGTCGTAAATGCATTTCAATTACCTGGCAATATGACACCTGTTATTACAGCATGCCTGCTTATTTGCTGCGTGGTATTGCTACTTCGAAATATTAAATCCGTAGGAATAGTTTCATTGGTTAGCAGTAGTCTTGTTGCCATCATTCTTGTTCTTGGCAGCATTCTTACTATTGCCGGGGAATATCCAGGACAAAATTTAAACGGTCAATTCGATCCGACAACTTTTGGACAAGTCTTGCTTTTGCTGTTTTGGACAATTATTGGCTGGGAACTTATTGGTAATTATTCTTCAGAAGTGAAAACACCTCGTAAAACAATACCTTTGGCAACGGCAATCAGCGTTATTGCCATCAGTGGCATATACTTATTAGTTGCCTGGGCAATTAGTTGCAGTAAAATTGATAAGCCTGGAATAACTGATATTGTGTACCCCCTTCTTGGTTCTTTATCACCAATGGTCTTATCAGGAATTACAGTTCTTTTGTGTGTAGCAACTTATTTGATGATTGTAGGTGGTATTACCCGCCTTGTAAGCAGTCTGGCGCAAGATGGACGGTTACCCTCATTCCTTGAAAAATCAAACAAAAATGAGTGTTCATCCAATGCCATTTTTCTCTTTGGTGCCATCCATTTGTTTATTATTATGCTGGTACAAATAGGCATTTTGCAACTTAATCAAATCATCTCATTTGCAAATGTTTTTTTCTTATCAAATGCGTTGTTATGTATTGTAGCAGCCGTTCGTCTTTTGGATTCTATACTGATAAAGTTATCCGGAGGTATATTAATCATTGGATTTGTCACTCTGCTTTTCTTTTCTTCTCCGTTGGTTTTAATTTTAATGCTGTTAATTACCTTATTCACGGTTTGGCCGGACAAACTAAAAAAACAAGCGATTAAAAAACCTGTTTAGCCTGAGTGATGTAGGGAAAATTTACGCATTCAACAAAATACCATTGCTTGCCTAAGTGCAGCAAAAGTATGCCTAAATCATTTTCGCACTCTATAGCAATCTTAAATCGATTATTGATTACGGCACACCATACAAAATCCAAGAAATACAGGAATTATAACTGCGACCAGTTGCAATCCTTTTTCCCAGCAGGAGCAATTTCGTAAAT
>JAKSAU010000959.1 GCA_022361535.1 Desulfobacterales bacterium | reverse complement strand
GTCCGTGACATGGATTGCATCATCCCTGATGACTTCGACCAATTCCTGTCATTGCCCGGTGTCGGAGATTATATTGCGTCTGCCGTACAAAGCATTGCATTTGGCCGACCCCATGCTGTTGTAGACGGTAATGTCAAACGGGTACTGGCAAGACTTCTTTGCCTGAAGACACCTGCAAACCAGAGCAATGCTCACAAAGAATATAAGACCCATGCTAAGCACTTGCTATATGAAAATGATCCTGGGACCTATAACCAGGCAGTCATGGAATTGGGCGCTCTGGTTTGTACGCCGAAAAACCCAGACTGCACCAATTGCCCGCTCAATGGACTATGCAAGGCCTTCTCTCAAAAAAAAATCAATGAATTTCCAGTTCGAATAAAAAGGAAAAAGGTCCCGACACACCACATTGCTGTGGGTATTGTTAGAAAAAACAATCGGGTACTGATCACCCGGAGAAAAATGGATGGGCTTCTTGGCGGATTATGGGAGTTTCCGGGCGGTAAAGTTGAAAAGGGAGAAACCGCAGAGAAAGCGTGCATGCGGGAGTTAAAAGAAGAAACCGGTTTAGAAACGCAGGTGACCTCTTTTTTAACCCGGATTTTTCATGCATATACCCATTTTAAAATTGAAATGGATGTGTTTTACTGCGATTATATCTCAGGCCGTATAAAACTTAAGGGTCCCATTGACCACAAGTGGGTTAAAGTCAAAGAATTAACAGATTACCCCTTTCCCAGGGCAAACCTGAAATTCATGCCCCTGATAACGGACAAAAACTAATTTCTTCATGGATAAGACAGCTGACATTGAAAAAAGCGCAAAAGACCGGATAAGAAAAGTTACCCTGATTGGCTTGGCTGCCAATGTTCTTTTATCCGTTGTCAAACTGATTATTGGCCTTGCCGGGAACAGCCAGGCAGTTGTGGCTGATGCCCTTCACAGTTTTTCAGATGCATCTTCAGATCTCGTAATCCTTTTCGGGGTAAAATACTGGACTGCTCCGGCTGACGACTGTCATCCTTTTGGCCATGGCAAAGTTGAATCTTTTGTCACTGCAGGCATCGGCATGATTCTTATCTTTGTTGCCTGCGGCATCGGATACAACGCAGTTTTGTCATTGATGGCCCCTAGTAAACAACCCTCCTTGTCCTGGGTGGTCTTCATCGCACCTTTGCTCTCGTTTATCGTAAAAGAAATTCTTTTCAGGATAACCTTCAGCGTTGGGGTACAAACAAGGTCTTCATCTGTAAAAGCCAATGCCTGGCACCACAGAACCGATGCTCTGTCCTCTTTACCGGTTCTGGTTGCCGTCTTAGCATCATTAATCAACCCGGCCTTAAGGTTTTTGGATCAGGTGGGTGCCATACTTGTATCTGTATTTATTATTAAAGTCGGCTTTGAAATTTTAGTCTCCAGCCTCCAGGAACTTTTAGATACCGGTATGTCTTCAGATGAAATTAAGGCCTTGGAAAAAACTGCAATGGAATCTCCCGGAGTGCTTGGGGTACATAAACTCAGGACTCGGAGGTTGGGCGGATCATTTTATATGGATCTCCACCTTGAAGTTGACGGCAAGCTGTCCGTATCAAAAGGCCACGACATCTCCGAACAGGTCAAACATATCCTCATGGAGACAAACCCTGCACTCATTGATGTTGTGGTACACTTAGAGCCTTTCCCCCAAGCACCCTACCTGGAATAAAAAGATACATTTTCCCCTCTTAGGGTAAAAGAGCAACAAAATCTGGTTACAGATTCCTGTTGCAATGGACCATATCCTGATTACCTTAGAATATAAGGAGGCAGAGCCTAGGAATGAGTCCATGATAATAAAAAAAAATGTATCAAAACAGAAATTCAAGCGATTGACTTATCCGCATATGAAACTTCTGTATAATGTTGCCCTAAAGTATACCGGCAACATATTTGATGCTGAAGATATTGTTCAAGAAACCTATTTGATGGCCTTTAACAAGTTTCATCAGTTAAAGGATCCGTCCAGGTGCAAACCCTGGCTTCTCAGGATATTGCGAAACAACTTCCTGAAAAGCTGCCAGAAAACAAAATCCCTTCAGCGGCTTAAAGAAGGGGACTACATAGATTTTCTCAAGACCCATATAAGACGGGGAGATGCAGAGGATGAACTTGTAAAAAAATCCGGTGCTCAGCTCATAAAAGCTGCTATTGACAAGCTTCCTGTAAAATACAGAGAGGTACTCGTCCTCTATTATATGGATGAAATGCTCTACAAAGACATTGCCCGAACCCTTGATATTCCCATTGGAACGGTGATGTCCAGGCTGACCAGGGCAAGGGAAAGTCTGAAATCCGGGCTTTTAAAAACCATTAAAGGTCCCGGAGAGAACATACTGGATATTAATTTTACACCAAGGTTGCATACCCTAAAGGGAAGATCGAACATGAAAGGCGGAACTGACCTGAGGGATAGAACGAAAAAAGCAAAAAGAGAATAGAAGATTTTTTAACCATAAAAATGCAACGTTGAGTTAAAACAGGGTGCCTGAAAAATAGAATGGACTGCAAAGAATTTCATTACTGGCTGAACACCCGTGATATTCACGAGTGTACCATTCCCGACAATGCCGTAACCCACATGGCATCTTGTCATGAATGCGAAAAGCTATTCCGAAAAGACAGTATACTGGAACAGGAACTGGGCAACGCATTGGTCATGAAAGAAATACCCCGGGGCCTGGTTGAAAAAATTGATTTAACCCTTGATCATGACGGCAGGCAATCTATTTGGCCGTATAAAAAAACAGGGACAGCAATCGCTTTAACTTGTCTTGTTTCCTGTCTTGTCTTCCTTACAGTTGTATTAATTGCCCCCAATGACTCCTCTTCTTTTAAAACCCTTAACCACGTCAGTTCCCAGGCCGTGACAGACCACCTCAAGGGAAACCGGTATATGAGTTTTAAGTCAACAGAGGTTGAGCAGGCCCTTGGCATGTTGACAAAAGAGTTGGGATTCAAAGTAATTCTTCCCGATTTAAAAAAGCAGGGATGTATACTTATAGGCGGACGCCTTTGTGCCCTTGGAGAGTGCAGGGCTGCTTATTTTGTTGTGGAACGCAACGGGAAAGCGGGTTCACTGTTTATTATGGATACAGACCATATAGACTTTCAAATGGCTGACGGAAGCAGGTTTACCACAAACATCAAAGGATGCGAAACCTGTGTTTGGAAAGATAATGGTCAAGTTTATGCCATGGTTTTTTAAACCCGGTATATTAGACGAAATAACCCCACATGTGACCATAAACCAGCTCGCCAAGCCGAAGCAAAAAACCACACGCATCTTTATTTTAAGCAATTAAATAAATTACAAAAACTAAGATACCTTTTCCCATCATTTACTTTAAACCGATTCTCAGGTAGGTTGCTTTAAACGATTGTAGTAAAGGATAGGATATGGACCGATTCGTTGTGGGATTTGCATTCACTCAATCAGATAAAAGGACCTCTCCAAAGGTTCTACTTGTGGAAAAGAATAGGCCTGAATGGCAAAAAGGCAGGCTCAATGGAATCGGGGGTAAAATTGAAGGTAATGAAACGCCTCAGCAAGCAATGACAAGGGAAGCATTTGAAGAAGCCGCATTAACCATTGATTGGATTTACAGGGGAATTCTCAAAGGGACCAATTTAGATGGCCGACCTTTTGAATGTCATCTGTTTTATGCCTACTCCAGCACTGTTTTTGACTACAGCCAAAAAGAAGATGAACCCCTTTGCTTGTATGATACTAAATCCCTGGAAAGTCTAAACATCGTCGACAGCCTAAATTTTCTTATTCCCTTCGGGCTTTCAAAAGACCGAATCCCGTTTATGACTTTGACCTATTAGCGAACGGCCTTTATGGAAACCTTAGAACAAAAAATAGCCAGGGTGGTAAAAGAACAAATAGAAATATTACCTTACGATCCCGGTTGGCCACAACAATTCCAGCAGGAAAAAATCCATCTGAGAGCATGTCTGCCAAAAGATTTGATAGGCCGGATAGAGCACTTTGGAAGCACTGCAGTTCCCGGCCTGGCTGCAAAACCCATTGTGGATATGCTTGTGGAGGTAAAAAGCCTTGACCGGACTAAGAAAGAAGTCGCACCTGTACTGGAACGACAGGGATACGACTATTTTTGGCGCCCCTCTTTTGGGGACAATACACCACCTTTTTATGCCTGGTTCATCAAACGTGATAAAGCCGGAAGCAGAACCCATCATATACACATGATAGAACCTGACTTCCAGCACTGGGAGCGTCTTTTATTTAGAGACTATTTAATTGAACACCCTGATACAGCAAGGGAGTACGCACGATTAAAGAAACAACTTTCCACTGAATTTCAAAATGACCGGCTCGCATATACTCAAGGTAAAACTCAATTTATTTCCCAAATCATGGATCTGATTCTTTCCAGATAACTCGGTATTTCTTAGCCTGTCCCTTGAGGGTCTCTTTAAATCCACACCACTCAAATGCATGATTTTACAAGACAGTCGCATTTAAAATTACCGGCCCGTTTATTCTAAGAAGCGGCTGCCGTATTTTTTGCAAAAATACGCCTGATGCCGTCTTCTTAGAACAAACAGGCCTAAGTTGCTCAAATGGCAATACCGTCACTTGAGGTTGCTACCGATAATTAACCTACCCGTATTATAAAGGAACATATTTTTTGAGAGCCGCCGTAATAATTTGATTGGTGTTGTGCGTTAATCTTCACCCTTTCTGTCTTTGAATGGATATTTCTACCACAATGTGATATAAACGTTGGTTTGAATGTGTAATTTAAACACCTTAGAATAACGGTGAATACAAGGAAAGGCACAATGAAAATCGTATCTATTGCCGTAAGCCGCAAAAAAGGCACAACGAAAACCTGTGTGGATCAGGTGAAACTCATTGAAAATCATGGTATAGAAGGTGACGCTCATGCTGGAGACTGGCACAGGCAGGTTAGTTTTCTGGCTGCTGAGAGCATAAAGCGAGCCGAAACTGAAGATATGCCGCTGAATTTCGGAGATTTTGCCGAAAACATTGCCACTACCGGGATTGACTGGGCAGCACAGCCGATTGGCCAACAAGTGAAGCTGGGGCATGACACACTTTTAGAAATTACCCAGATCGGTAAAGAGTGCCACAAAAAATGCGCCATATTTTATAGGACAGGCGACTGTATTATGCCCAAAGAAGGCGTATTTGCTAAGGTCCTCAAAGGCGGAATTATAAAAACCGGAGACATGGTTGAACTTGTTGATAAAAACCGTTAACACACCCTACAATAGAACGAAATTAAAACATCATTAAAGAGAATATACAAGAAAGGCAACAACCCAATGGGGTATAAAATAGAATTAAAAGACGCTCAAAAAGGCTATACGTTTGATCAGGATAAAATCATTTCACCCGAAGAAACCGTTAAACGATTCAAGGAAAAGTCTGCAGCCCTGGATCTTGATATTTTAAGCCAGACCCGTCGCATAGACAATGGCCGGCTTGATATACCTGTCTTTTTCAGCGAATGCGGGGTGGATGCAAAAAAAGTCACCGGAACCAACAAGCAGATGGGAAAAGGGGGGACACCTGCACAGTCGGAAGCAAGTGCCGTCATGGAACTGGCGGAACGGTTCAGCTTTTTTTCATTTGCCTCCAAAGAAGACAACTTTTTTTATGCCACACC
>JAKSAU010000916.1 GCA_022361535.1 Desulfobacterales bacterium | reverse complement strand
TGGCGCCAAACCCTTTCAACCCTTTAATATCAACAATCAGGATTTGCTGTTTTTCTGCAATTGCTCTTGTACCTGCAATCATGGCCGAAGGGACACACCAGGTTGATTTCAAAGTACCGGCAGGGGTTATAATCTGCTGGTTGGTTTCAGGGGTACAATGGTATTGGATGCCTGCATTATTCATAAACGCGGTAAACTCTTCAAACCCTTGTACGATTTCATCCCTGGATACTTTGGTATAGGGGTGAAGGAGATACTGAGATTTCAGTGCCTCAATACCTTCAAACGGATTGTCAAACACTTCGACAGTTTCGCCAGGAATGCATGAAAAAAGATCCAGGCACCCACTGGAAAAAGAAATTTCCGATGCTTTACCTACGCAAACTGTCGACAGGCCCTGGTTCGCAGCAAAAATAGAGGCAGCCATACCGGCCATACCAGCACCGATTACAGCGACCTGACACTCAATGGTATTATCTGTTGTCTGATTCATGATTTCTTACTGCTCCATACCGAAAAGGGCACATAAAAAAGATTCCTGGAGTTCCACCCGCATCAACTCCTTATCTCTTACCAGCGGCATAAACCCTTTCCAACGCTCGTTTACAAAGTCCCGTACCTGATCCATTCCTTGATCTTCGGTAAGTTCACCTTTGCGGTACAAGTATGCAGCCAGACGAAATGAGCAAAAAGTCCCCTGGCATGGGCCTTTGCCGATACGGCTGCGGCGTCCCACCTCTTCCAGGGTCGGCACAGCCCCTTCGTCTTTTAAAGACTGCACAATATTATCCACCATATATTCGGAAACCATTTCACACTCACAGATCAGGGTATCCCTGCGTTCCGGATTTTTCATCCAAACCCGAGGGGCCTTGCCCGGTTCGGTCCAGGCCCCTTTTGCGCTGGGAGGAAGTTCGCGCTCTGCCGTAAGGCACGGATTTGAATTATTCAGGCGTTTTGCCACCACATCAGACGCCTTTTCAGCCATGAGCCTAAACGTGGTCAATTTCCCGCCGGTCATGGTCGTTAGATTGTTTATCCCGTCTTCTTCATGGGTTCTAAGGGTATAATTCCTGGATATATTTCTGCCGTCTCCGCCTGCAGTTCTGACCAGGGGCCGAACCCCGGCATACGCCCGGATATAACGGGTGGTGCCGAGCTGAGGAATCATCTCAGCCCCTTCTTTAATGATTGCATCCACTTCCTGGGGGGTCGGACGGATATCATCTAAGGAGTCAATCTCAATCGAGGTGGTTCCGATAATGGAAACGGTTCCGCCCGGTACAAGAATATCTGCATCAGATGCAGGTCTCAGTCTGTTGATTACCTGCTGGCTGATGCGGCTCTGGGTAATTAGCAATGACCCTTTGGAATAACTCATAGAGATTTCTGCACCTGCCATTGCGGATACAGTATTGGCCCAGGCACCCGAAGCATTGACAAATTGCTGGGCAACAATGGTAAATTTTTCACCTGTCCTGCGGTGTTCAACCCTTGCGGCTTGAATTTGTCCATCTTTAACATCAAACCCGGTTAAACGGACATTGCGAAGAATTCTTGCGCCATTAGATTGTGCATCGGCAGCATTATCCAAGGAGAGCATAAAGGGGTCCACCACAGCATCTTGAACTTCAAAGGCCGCTTTAAGATCTTCTGAAAGACAAGGCTCTTTTTCCATTGCGGCTTCCAGTGACAACTCTTGAACCGGGATGCCGAACTTTTTGCACAATTGAGGAAACTTGGCAATATAATCGTCGTCATCCTTTTCAACAGCAACAAAAAGTCCGCCTGTGTTTTCAATACAATGAGGAGCCAACCGTTTAAGCAATTGATTTTCCTCATGGCATTCGGTCGCAGCCTGTTCATCTTTAAATACATACCGGGCACCTGAGTGTAACAACCCATGATTCGCACCGGAAGCACCTGAATTTATATCCTTTTGATCAATTAGGATACAATCGATTCCTCTGAGGGTCAGATCTCTTGCAATACCGGTACCTGTTGCCCCGCCCCCTATGATTAAAACCTCTGTCTCCACGGGCTATTCCCTTTTTTATATCTATATTTTAATCGAAATCCAATCGATTTAAAACAAACGTTTATGAATGTTTTATTTCGTTTTTATACCATAAATATTAACGAAAAAGAATGTTTATGTTTCTTTTTATTCTTTTTTTGTTTTAATTTCAACTTTTTATTATTTTTTTTATCTTTTTTTTTCTTGACTTCATAGTGGAACTCTATTAACAAATTCTATAACAGAATTTTAATATTTGCATTTACTAAATTAAAATTCGGTGATGGGAGAATATTTATTTCGTTCACAATTTGTGTTTTCGTAATTCAACGAAAAACGAACGAATACAACTGTTTGCAGGAGGCATAGTCTTAAGAATGGGGCTTACCCTAGAACACGTCACTAAAGTGGTGGAGGGAGAGAATCACCTGTCCGATATTCATCTCGACTTAAAGTCGGGTTCCAGACATGTGATTTTAGGCAGAACCCTTGCCGGAAAAACCTCTTTGCTGAGAATCATGGCCGGGCTTGACCGCCCCACATCCGGAAAACTTTTGGTCAACGGAGAAGATGTTACCGGTGTTTCAGTCCGTAAACGGTCTGTTGCCATGGTGTATCAGCAATTCATCAATTACCCGTCCTTTACCGTATATAACAACATCGCATCGCCGCTCAAGGTGAGTGGAGCGCCGACAGACGAAATCGAGGCCAGAGTCATGGAAACAGCCAAGGTACTGCACCTCGAACCCATGCTGGACCGGTTGCCGTCGGAGTTGTCAGGCGGACAGCAACAGCGAGTTGCTATTGCAAGGGCTCTAATGAAAGATACGGACCTGCTATTGCTGGACGAACCTCTGGTCAACCTGGATTACAAGCTACGCGAAGAATTGCTCGAAGAACTCCAGGCGATATTTGACCAACGGGAATCGGTCGTGGTTTATACGACGACCGAGCCGTCCGAGGCGTTAAAACTGGGCGGTAATATCGTGGTTATGGATGAAGGAAAAGTCCTCCAGACAGGCCCCACATCCAATGTATACCGCAACCCCGGCACCGTTAAAACGGCTGAACTTTTTTCCGACCCGCCCATCAACTTTTTCAGCGGCAGGATAGAACAAGATAAAATCACTATCGGCCAGGACCTTGTTATAGACAACCAGGCGCCGTTCAATACCCTTGAGCCGGGCTCCTACCGCTTCGGTGTTCGACCAAACCACCTATATTTAAGCCGGCAGCAGGATGATGATGCGGAAATACAATCCAAGGTCGAGATCTCGGAAATAAACGGATCTGAAACGTTTATCCATTTTAAATTTGACAATTGCCAGACCGTTCTCCACGAAGTGGGAGTTGACATCCGCAAAATCGGATCCGACATCACGGCCTTTGTCAATCCGAAAAAATTCTTTGTCTATTCCGAAGATGGGAACCTGCTCATTTCACCGGACAGGCAGGCGTCCTAAAGCGTTAAGGAGAGATAAATGGCTCAAATAAATTTAGATGAAATTGCGCATTCATACCTGCCAGAGACCCAGAAAGAGGACGAGTATGCACTAAAACGCATCCACAATATCTGGGATGATGGCGGGGCTTACGCCCTTTTGGGTCCTTCCGGATGCGGCAAAACAACACTGCTCAACATTATTTCAGGATTGCTCAAGCCAAGCAAAGGCAGAGTTAAATTCGGCGACATTGATGTGACTGATCTGCCCCCTGAAAAACGGAACATTGCCCAGGTTTTCCAGTTTCCTGTTCTCTACGATACAATGTCCGTGTTCAACAATCTGGCCTTTCCTTTGAGAAACCGTGGGTTTGACAAGGAATATATTGATAAACGCGTTCGGGAAGTGGCTAAGATTCTTGAACTCGAGCCCGTTCTTAATAAAAAAGCCGAAGGGCTCGGGGCAGATGCCAAACAAAAAATTTCCCTTGGCAGAGGCCTGGTCCGGGAAGATGTGGCAGCCATCCTGTTTGATGAACCGCTTACAGTAATTGATCCTCAGTTGAAATGGCAGTTGCGGTGCAAACTCAAAGAAATCCATGAAAAACTGAAACTGACACTGATCTACGTGACACACGACCAGATCGAAGCGCTGACCTTTGCGGACAAGATCATAGTTATGTATGAAGGATGGATCGTACAGATCGGTACTCCCCAGGAACTGTTCGAATATCCTAATCACAAGTTTGTCGGCTATTTTATCGGCAGCCCTGGAATGAACTTCGTCCCTTGCTCCATGGAAGGGCAGAAAGTTAAAATCGGCAATAGCCTGATTCCGGTTGATGAGACAACTGCAAGACTTGCAAATGAAGCCCAAGGTAAACTTGAACTGGGTATCCGGCCTTTATACCTTAACGTTTCCTGCGATCCTGTTGAAGAAGGTTTTGAAGCTTCTGTAAAAGGCATAGAAGACCAGGGTAGTTATACGATTGTATCACTTGATTTCGAAGGTCATACCCTGAAAGCACGGATAGCCGAGAACGAACCTGTTCCCAAAGATAAAGCCTGGATCACATTCCCAATCGAATGGATCCGGCTTTTTTCCGACGAACAATTACTTAAAGAAGATAAGGAGAACTAAGCATCCATGAAAAAATGGCAAGATAATAAAGGATGGTTGTTCATCCTTCCGGTTTTTCTCATCGTTGCCTTCTCTGCAATCGTTCCCCTGATGACCGTTGTAAATTATTCCATTCAGGACATATTCGGCCCTGGCCAACGGGTGTTCGTAGGTACGGAATGGTTTAGGGAAGTGCTTACTGATGATCGTCTTCACGAGGCACTTTGGCGCCAGTTGCTCTTTTCCGGCCTGGTACTGCTTATTGAAATGCCCTTGGGTATAGCGATAGCACTGCTTATGCCTAGAAAAAAGGGAATCGGGGCTTCCATCTGCCTGGTTACCTTGGCACTGCCCCTGTTGATTCCATGGAATGTCATCGGAACCATCTGGATCATTTTTACCCGCCCGGATATCGGACTTATGGGGGCGACAATAAACACTCTTGGACTGACCTTTGACCATACGGCTTCCGGGCTCCATGCCTGGATCACCTTGATGCTCATGGAAGTATGGCATTGGACCCCGCTGGTAGCGCTTTTGGCATATGCTGGCCTGCAGTCCATCCCGCCTGCATACTACCAGGCAGCAAAAATTGACGGCGCATCATCCTGGTCCATTTTTCGCTATATTCAGTTGCCCAAAATGAGAGGTGTACTTACCATAGCATTACTGCTCAGGTTTATGGATTCCTTCCTCATTTATGCTGAACCTTTTGTCCTTACCGGCGGCGGTCCCGGCAACTCCACCACTTTCCTGTCCATCTACCTGGTCAAGATCGCGGTGGGCCAGTTTGACCTGGGTCCTGCAGGTGCCTTCTCAATCATTTACTTTCTCATCGTTCTGCTGTTCTGCTACCTGTTTTACAATGTGCTGCAGAGTGCCGCGGAAGGAGAGCAATCATGAAAAAAAGATATATCGTTCTGACAATCTACCTGGTGGTTATCATGCTGCCCATCTACTGGATGCTCAACATGTCCTTGCGCACCAATGCTGACATCATGGCCAAGCTGGTATTCTTTCCAACGGACATCACCTTTGCCAACTATATGAAGATATTTACGGACCCCTCCTGGTACAATGGTTATATCAACTCCATTATTTATGTGGTGATGAACACGGTGATTTGCCTGATCACAGCCCTGCCGGCGGCCTACGCCTTTTCCCGATACAGATTCATCGGTGACAAGCATGTGTTTTTCTGGCTTTTAACCAACCGGATGTCTCCGGCTGCGGTTTTCCTGCTGCCCTTTTTCCAGCTTTACTCCACCTTCGGTCTCATCGACACCCACATTGCCGTGGCCCTGGCCCATTGTCTCTTTAACATCCCGCTGACGGTGTGGATTTTGGAAGGCTTTATTTCAGGGGTGCCCATTGAAATCGACGAGATGGCCTTTATTGACGGGTACAAGTTCCCCAGGTTCTTCTTCTTCGTATTTGTCCCCCTGATCCGGTCGGGCATCGGCGTGGCAGCCTTTTTCTGCTTCATGTTCTCCTGGGTGGAGCTGCTCTTTGCCCGGACGCTCACCACAACGGTTGCCAAGCCCATTGCCGCCACAATGACCCGGACAGTATCTGCCTCAGGTCTGGACTGGGGGTTGCTGGCAGCAGCCGGGATTCTCACCATTGTGCCCGGCGCCCTTGTGATCTATTTTGTCCGTAACTACCTTGCCAAGGGCTTTGCCCTGGGCCGCGTATAATTAAGAAGGAGGAATAACAATGTCAAAACTGGACTGGATGGCCTGGACAATACCCACGGCCTGCTTTTTCTCCTTTATTGTCCTGATGCTCATTGGTATGACCATCTGGGAAATCAAATCTCCAACTATTAAACGAAAAGGATTTCTCCCCATTTCCACCACACGGGGGGACCGCCTTTTTATTGGTCTGCTCACCACAGCTTATATCCATCTTGCATGGATCGGGCTCACCGAGCTGACCGTTTGGTTTGCCTTAGGTATCTCACTTGTCTGGATGGCAGTTGTGATGCGCTGGGGTTAGCTAGTTTTGTTTATGCCCGGAAAAAGGTTTTTTTATAGAGGCCTTCAAGCCTTTTTCCGGGTGGCTGTTTTTCTCAAACCGTTTGTTGAAGGCCTTGGGAGGATCGTCAGATGAAAAAAGTTTTAGCCGCAGTATTGGCGCTCTGCCTGCTTGCAGCCCCGGCTTTCGCCGGCATGGATGCGGCCAAGAAATGGGTTGACAGCGAATTCCAGCCGTCAACACTTTCAAAGGCAGACCAGCTCAAAGAAATGGAGTGGTTTATCAAAGCCGCAGCTCCTTTCAAGGGAATGGAAATCAAAGTTGTTTCCGAAACCATCCCCACCCATGAGTATGAATCCAAAACCCTTACCAAAGCCTTTGAAGAAATCACTGGCATCAAGGTTACCCATGACCTGATTCAGGAAGGCGATGTTATTGAAAAACTCCAGGTACAGATGCAGTCCGGTAAAAATGTTTTTGACGCATATGTCAATGACTCCGACCTCATTGGTACCCATTACCGCTACGGCCATGTTGTCAACCTGACTGACTGGATGGAAGGCGAAGGCAAAGACGTTACCCTGCCGACTCTGGACATTGATGACTTCATGGGCAAATCCTTTACTACCGGTCCTGATGGAAAACTCTACCAGCTTCCTGACCAGCAGTTTGCCAACCTCTACTGGTTCCGTTATGACTGGTTCCAGAGAGATGACTTCAAAAAGAAGTTTAAAGAACTTTATGGTTATGAACTTGGCGTACCTGTAAACTGGTCTGCCTATGATGATATTGCCGACTTCTTTGGCAACCATGTAAAAGAAATCGACGGCAGAGCCGTATACGGCCACATGGATTATGGTAAAAAAGCACCGGATCTTGGCTGGCGGTTCACTGATGCATGGCTCTCCATGGCAGGCTGCGGCGATAAAGGCCTTCCCAATGGTAAGCCCGTTGATGAATGGGGTATCCGTGTAGATGAAAACAACCGTCCGGTTGGATCATCCGTAGAACGCGGCGGCGCCACCAACTCTCCGGCTGCAAAATATGCCTTGAGAAAATACATGGAATGGCTGAGAAAATATGCTCCTCCAGGTGCCCTTGGAATGGACTTCTACCAGAGCCTTCCCGCACTTGCCAAAGGCAACGTAGCACAGCAGATTTTCTGGTATACGGCCTTTACTGCCGACATGGTTAGAGAGGGTACTCCGGTTGTTAATGAAGACGGCACTCCGAAATGGAGAATGGCTCCCTCTCCCCATGGTCCTTACTGGGAAGAAGGCATGAAGCTGGGTTACCAAGACTGCGGTTCCTGGACCCTTATGAACTCTACCCCGGTTGACAGAAGAAAAGCAGCTTGGCTCTATGCCCAGTTTGTTGTTTCTAAAACCGTATCTTTGAAGAAAACCCACGTTGGTCTGACCCCGATTCGTGACAGCGACATCAACCATCAGTCCTTTACTGACCGGGCTCCCAAACTTGGCGGTCTTGTAGAATTCTACAGAAGCCCTGCCCGTGTTCAGTGGACCCCAACAGGAACCAACGTACCTGATTATCCGAAACTTGCCCAGTTGTGGTGGCAGAACATCGGTGAAGCTGTTTCCGGCGAAGTTACCGTATCCCGCGCCATGGATAACCTGGCCAAAGAACAGGATAGAATTCTTGCACGTCTTGAACGTGCAGGTGTTCAGGGTGACAAAGGCCCCAAACTCAACAAAAAGACAGATCCTGAAGAATGGTTGAACAAACCAGGCTCACCTAAAGCTAAATTAGATAACGAGAAACCCCAGGGTATGACCGTTGACTATGATGAGCTGATCAAAAAATGGCAGCAGTAAAACATGTCTTTTTTGACATAAGATAAACGGCAAAGGGGCATTTGAAAACAAATGCCCCTTTGTTGCTTTTTAGGGAGGAACGTATGATTCGCATTATCCGAAAAAGTATTAAATTTAAGCTTTTATCGGTCTTGGCACTTATTCTTGCTGTATCCTTTACTATTATCTCCCTGTCCATTGTGAGTGTTCAAAATACCGTACTTTCTGAGATGGAAACCCGTGTTAACACCAATCTGGCTGACACGGCACAAAAAACTCAAGCCCAATTTATAGCCCTTGAAAGCCTTGTCAAAGGCTCCCTTGAACAAATGACGGCTACAGCCGTAAAGAATCTTTCCGATCAAACAGGGCAAGCCCTTTCTGAAGAAGAAACACAAATCCGGTCTGAAATGGAATTGCTTGTAAAAAACAACGCACAAATTTTGGCCGGCCTGCTTAAAAAAATAACCCTCACCTTCCTGGTAGAGGAAAACTATAGTGAATTAAGAAAATACAGCCGTCTTGCATCAGGTTCGGATGAGGTCGTGTATGTCATGTACCTGGATGCAAAGGGTTCTCCCATACCCGGTTACCTGGATACAGTGGATGACCGGATCTTTGAATACCTTGAAAAAAGACCCACAGAAGATGAATCCATTGTAGTTCTTGAAGAATCCAAGAAAGATCCCACTGTTCTTATTTATGAACAAAAAGTGGAATACTTCGGGGAAACCCGGGGAAGTATAATCGTATGCATCGCCAAAGACAGGGTTAATGAACAACTCAAAAATCTGTCCCAACGTTTCGCATCCATCAGGACAAAAAACAGTACTGATACAGGAGAAACCCTAAATTCAGAAACAGGGGCTGTTCTTACAGCCATAGGCGATAGCCTGAAAACTGTAACAACGGAAAATAAAACGGCCACCTCACAAACTGCCGGCTTGCTTCGGTCATCCATTGTCGCAGCAACGGCGAAGACAGGTTCCATGGTAGTATGGGCAGGCGTACTATGCTGCATCGGCGCACTTGTTCTGATCGGTTTTTTCCTGGGCAGGATGTTTATCCGTCCGGTCATCCTTATCTCTGAGGGACTCAAAGACATTGCCCAGGGTGAGGGCGACTTGACCAAACGATTAGACATCGTCACCACCGATGAAGTCGGAGAACTTGGAAACTGGTTTAACACCTTTATTATAAGAATTCACGACATCATAAAAGACCTGTCCCAAAGTTCAGGGAAACTGGACAGTTCGTCCAATACTTTGGCAGAATTGGCTCAACAGATGAACGAAAATGCACAGCAAGCCTCCTTGAAGACCAAGGAGGTAACAACAAAGGCAACAGTTATCAATGCAGATATGGCAAAGGTTACAGGTACTATGGAAGATGCTTCTGCAAATATCAATATGGTTGCCGCCGCTGCGGAACAGATGACGTCTACGATTAATGAAATTTCTGCCAATACGAGCAATGCCCGAGCGATTACCGATGATGCGGTTACTCATGTAAAATCCGCATCAACCCAGGTCCAGGACCTGGGCAATGCAGCCAAACAGATTGAAAAGGTGGTGGAAAGCATCACAGACATATCTGAGCAGGTAAACCTTTTGTCACTGAATGCCACCATAGAGGCAGCACGGGCTGGTGAAGCAGGTAAAGGATTTGCTGTTGTCGCTAATGAAATAAAAGACCTTGCCGCTCAGACAGCTTCATCAACCCAGGAAATTAAAGGCCGTGTGGCTGACATCCAGAACTCCACCGGTGGAACCATAGAGATGATTGACTCCATATCCACTGTAGTCAATGAAGTAGATAGTATTGTTTCAACCATTGCATCTGCAGTAGAAGAGCAGTCAGCGACCACAAAGGAAATAGCTGACAATGTTGGGCAGGTGTCACAATTCATCGGCGATGTAAACAGCACCATTGTTGAAAGCAGTACCGAGATATCAGGTATTTCTGATGAAATCAAAAGTCTCGGCTCGACTTCAGATGACATATCTTCCCAAAGTGTGGATGTCTCACAGAATGCAAAAGAATTGGAAGCGCTGGCTGGTGAACAGAACCAGGTGGTTGGTAAATTTAAAATTTAAATTTTTTAACTAAGGTAATGGAACTTCATAATGGCACAAACCTATATACCGGCTGACCGGCAGACGCGGATCAGAAAAATTATTGAAGAAAAAGGCGTGGTCAAGGTTATTGACTTAAGCCGAAAATTCAATGTCACAGAGTTGACCATCCGAAGAGACCTGGACGTACTTGAAAAACAAGGAGTTTTGGACAGAACCCATGGGGGGGCTATCCTGCGACACCGGATGAAAACCGAACCTTTGTATTCGGAAAAAGATCAGATCAATAAACATGAAAAAGAATTGATCGGCAAAGCCGTAAACCGGGTTGTAGAATCCGGAGATACACTACTCATTAACACCGGTTCAACCACATCCCAGGTTTTGCGCCATTTATCCGGAAAGCAGCTTCGGGTAATCACATCCAATGCCGATGCCTTGCGTGAAGTCTCCGATCCGAACATTGAACTGATCCTGACCGGGGGAATATTCCGCCGCGAGTCTAACTCCATGATCGGATATTTTGCCCATTCTGTGCTGGATCAGGTATGCGGATCCAAGGCGATTATTGGTGTCGACGGTATAAGTATCAAATTCGGTTTAACCACCCCGATTCAACAGGAAGCCGAGGTTACGCGGCTGATGATTGAACGGACACAGGGCCCTGTTGTGGTGGTTACAGACCACACAAAAATCGGGGTTGTGTCCAATTTTGTTACAGCCCCCATAAAAAACATCGACATTCTCATCACTGATGAAGGCATCAAGCCCGATTTCAAAAAAATGCTCGAAGATTTGGGAATAAAAGTTATTATTGCCAGGGAATAATCCAGTTCAATAAACAATTTGCACAAAAAGAAAAATCCCACAGGTTCACCTTTAGGTAAAAGAACCCAGGGGATTTATGTTGTTGACATTTTTCATCATTCATTTTATTTCACTATAGTGAAATATTAATCACCATGGTCGATTGGGAGATGAATTATGGCAGCTATAACCCTGTTTTACCTTCTGTTCCCGGCAGTTATTATCTATTTATGCATCCGCTTCCCTTTGGCGGATAAGATCGGCATGATTATCCTCTGCTATGCGGCTGGGCTTGTTCTTGGAAATATCAACATCCTGCCGGCAGATGTTGAAGCTGCCCAGAACAGCATCTGTGAAGCAACTGTGGCTTTATCTCTGCCATTGCTGCTCTTTTCCATGGATCTGAGACAATGGGTACACCTGGCAGGAAAAACAATGCTGTCAATGGGGTTTGCCTTCATCTCCATAATACTTGTTTCAGCTGCTGGTTACTTGTTCATCTCAGGTGTGGACAATTGGAAACTGGTTGGAATGGCTGTAGGTGTCTACACAGGCGGCACCCCAAACCTGGCTGCCATCAAGACTGCCCTTGACGTGAATCCGGAACTATATTTAACCTTCCATACCTATGATATTTTTGTAGGCCTGCTTTGCATTGTTTTTTTTATCTCGGTTGCCCAAAGGTTCTGCAACCTGTTTTTGCCAAAATTCAGGGCAAGTGCAAAAGATGCTGCCACCCAAGACCATGGTGAAGATATAGACAACTACAAAGGCATGCTCGCCCCTGCAATATTAAAGGGTTTTGGTATAGCCATGGTTCTTTCAGCACTTATTGTGGGTATCTCAGTTGGTATCAGCCAGCTTTTTCCCAAATCCCAATCCACAGCTATAACCATTTTAACGATCACTACACTAGGCATCGGCGCCTCATTCATTGACCGTGTAAGAAACATCCCAAAAACATTTCAACTGGGTATGTACCTGATCTTGATCTTCTGCCTTACGGTCAGTTCCATGTCCAGCATAGAACGGTTGTTGGAAAATATAAACATACCCTTGCTTACCTATGTCTTGGTTTGTGTGTTTGGCTCGCTAACCCTCCATGCAATCCTGTGCAAGCTATTTAAAATAGATACAGATACCTTTATCATCACGTCTGCCTCGGCCATCTGTTCTCCGCC
>JAKSAU010000607.1 GCA_022361535.1 Desulfobacterales bacterium | reverse complement strand
TACCTGAAGAAGAGCAAAAGAATTACTCTCTGCATTTGAAAAACCTAAGAAATGATGCTAGTCGTATTTTGACTCTCAAAGTCGATGCAGAAGATAGAGTAAAAAAGGAACGAGATAAGGAAATTGCCAGAGGTATGATAAAAGATGGTTGGCCAATTGATTCAATTATTAAATATATTGGTCTAACGAAAAATGAGATTGATAATCTATAATCCTTATGAGATAACTACTGAACATTACAAAAGAAATTTAACATTTGCACGTTCTGTTAAGAAACATTAGTTTTAACCTAATTAAAAATAGCTGTTTGACTAAAATGGTTAAATAAGCTCTAAAATCCTGTAACATAGATTTATTTATTATGAAAAAAGTAGCATTTTTTTTAACCTGTGTGCTTTTTGCAGCATGCGTGCAAACCTCCAACAAATCGGGGGAAACGGTTAAACTTCCTGTTGATCCCGCTAATTTCGACACCATTGTTGATGGTAAAAATGTAGCTCTTTACACCCTTACCAACGAAAATGGTATGGTTCTACAACTTACCAACTATGGTGCCCGAATTGTTTCGCTATTAACACCTGATAAAGATGGTAATATGGGAGATATCGTATTAGGATATTCCAATATTGAAGGGTATCTTAACGATGGAATGTACCAAGGATGTATTGTTGGTCGTTATGCCAACCGTATTAAGGAAGGTAAATTCACCCTTGACGAGCAAGAATACTCGTTGTTCGTAAACAATGGCCCCAATACTCTGCATGGTGGTAAAAAAGGGTTTGACAAGGTTGTTTGGGATGCTGAAGTTGAAGAAAACAAAATAACATTTACCTATGTATCTCCTGATATGGAAGAAGGTTACCCAGGAACTTTAACTGTAAAACACAGCATGGAGCTTACCATCGATAATAAAATTATTATGATGTACGAGGCTACTACCGACAAGAATACTGTTGTTAATCTATCGAACCACTCATACTGGAACTTGTTAGGAGAAGGTAAAGGAGATATCCTTGATCACACCATGCAAATTATTGCCAGCAACACCACTCCTGTTGATTCTACTTTAATACCTACTGGAGAAATTGCCCCCGTTGAAGGAACTCCTTTTGATTTTCGTACTGGAGAAAAAATTGGCACTCACGTAAACGACTCAAACGACCAGTTAACCTACGGTGGTGGATACGATCACAACTGGGTACTTGACAAAGAAGAGCAAGGTGCATTAGAATTGGCATTAAGATTAAGCGAAGAAAGCACAGGACGTATAATGGAAATATGGACAACCGAACCTGCAATGCAGTTTTACGGAGGTAATTTCATGGACGGAACAGTAAAAGGAAAAGCTGGTTTGCCGTACAATTACCGCTCAGCCGTAGTTGTTGAACCTCAGCATTATCCTGATTCTCCAAACCATCCAAGTTTCCCAAGCACAGTGCTTAAACCAGGAGAAAAATACACGCATAAAAGTGTATACAAATTTAAAGTTGAAAAGCAAGAAGAGCATGGCCATGATCACGACCACGATCACGACCACGATCATGCACACTAAAAATACGGTTATTTAAACCTTAATGAGCCTTCTCGAATATCGGGAAGGCTTTTTTTTCACCCGAATTATGTGTTTACCGGAGTTCGACTTAAAATTTATTTGGAAAGCTGGCTGAAGCCAGCTAATTGAAACAACTAACTATTCTGTAATATTCACCAAACTAAAGTTAGGTGCTATTCTGATCAGAATAATAACTTAATCACTCTCGATGGCTTTCGGGAAGAGTGGTAATGGGGTGTGTTAAATACAAAAAAAGATTCCTCTTATCGAATTCTTTCAACAGGTACAATAACGAATGTTCATCCACATACTATAATAAAAAAAAAAAAAAAAAGAACACCAATAAATAATTAGGGTCTTTT
>JAKSAU010000814.1 GCA_022361535.1 Desulfobacterales bacterium | reverse complement strand
GCATCCCATATACAAATACCGGCCCGTTTATTCTAAGAAACGGCTGCCGTATTTTTTACAAAACTACGCCTGATGTCGTCTTCTTAGAACAAACAGGCCTAAGTGCTCAAACGGCAATACCGTCACTTGAGGCTCTACCTATAATTAACCGACCCATATTATAAAGGAACATATTTTTGAGAACCGTTATAATTATAGCAATCTACATTCATATTTACCGCAATAAGAATTTCAAAGCCAATATTTTAACGATCCGCAACACTGGCAATCCTGCCATTTTAAAAGGCTTGAAACTGCAAAATTATTCCTCATACCACTTGACTATGTATGAACAAATCTATATATTCCATTTTAACGATTTAAAGAGGGGAGTACTGTGCCGCCTGTAACACAGATTAAAGTGGGGAAACATAAAACCGGCCTTATGGATTTTGAAAAAACTATCAAGGATGTGGCAGACATGGGCAAACTATCTGATACCGATATTGCCTGTGAAATGATTGAAAGGCTGTCAAAGAAGAACTACATCCCGTCCGGGGCATATAAACAATATGAATCCGCCCTTATCCGTGAATACAAAAAGCATATGGGAGAGCCAGTGCCGCCGGAACCTTTGGAAGAGATAGAAATAAAGGTGCTGGGAGCTGGGTGTCCGAATTGCGATAAGCTTGAGATGACTTTGATGGAGCTGATACAAGAAATGGGGGTTGAAGCGGACCTGGAACATGTCAGAGACATGAGAGAAATCGCACAATATGGGGTGATGGGTTCTCCGGCCCTTGTGATCAACCGTAAGGTCAAAGCTGTAGGATCTGTACCGTCAAAATCAAAGCTTGAGGATTTTATCATAGAAGCAGCTGCCCAATTGGGTGGACAATAAGGTGGGGTAACATATTATCATGAAAACCTTTATAAAAGTAATG
Source organism: Desulfobacterales bacterium (assembly GCA_022361535.1). Next base: position 7,641 of record JAKSAU010000814.1, on the reverse strand, counting down.
AAAGCATTGTCTGATCCCAACCGGGTTAAAATGATAAAAATGCTGCAGAACAGGCCCCTTTGCGTTTGTGAAATCAAAGAAGCTCTTGGGGTTGCCCAATCTACAACAAGCAAGCATTTGAAACTTCTTGAAGATGCAGGCCTGGTAAGAAGTTTCAAGGATGGATTGTGGGTCAATTATTCTCTGTCCGATGGCAGTGACTCACCCTTTGCCGCAAACATGATTGGGAACCTGAAGCATTGGCTGGATAATGAACCTGAAATCCAGGAATTGAATGAAATTTTGCCGGGAATTGATCGTAACGAAATTGTCGGAAAAGAATAGGTAAAAAATTTTTAAACCAAAATATCGATAAATGACCATACATAAAAAAGAGGTTGAAATGAGTACAAACACACCCCAGGCAGGGGTAATGAAAAAAAATGCAAATTCAAAATTTATATTGTATATTTTCATGGGGTTAGCAGGTATTACTCTGTGGTGGACGATCTACAGACAACTGCCCGGAATATCCCAATGGCTGACCTATAATCTGCTGTCAATTCAACAAGGCTCGCACCTGGGGCATTCCATTGAATTTTTCCTTTATGACACCCCTAAAGTAATGATGCTGCTTTTCCTGGTTGTCTTTGGCGTGGGCATCATCAGAAGCTTTTTTACTCCTGAAAAAACCCGGGCACTGCTTTCCGGTAAAAGCGAATTTGCAGGCAATTTCCTGGCAGCACTGCTCGGTATTGTGACACCATTCTGCTCCTGCTCTGCGGTGCCTTTATTTATCGGTTTTGTAACAGCAGGCGTTCCCCTGGGGGTGACATTCTCCTTTCTTATTGCCGCCCCCATGGTCAACGAGATTGCCGTAGGACTTTTATATGGGTTGCTGGGCTGGAAAGTTGCCGCTATTTACATGGGAACCGGCCTTTTTATTTCTATATCTGCCGGATGGGTTATCGGTCGGCTGAAGCTTGAAAATCATATTGAGGACTGGGTGACCCAGGCCAATATGGTCGATGTTCAGATAGAAGAAGAAAAATTGACCTGGAATGACAGAATTGTATATGGCTGGGATGCCGTAAAAGAGATCATCGGTCGGGTCTGGATATATGTCATTTTAGGTATCGCTGTCGGTGCAGGTATTCACGGTTTTGTTCCTGAAGGGGTCATGTCCGCCATCATGGGTAAGGGGTCCTGGTGGTCTGTACCTGTCTCTGTTCTTATCGGCGTGCCCATGTACTCCAATGCCGCTGGGGTCATCCCTGTTGTTGAAGCGCTTTTGGGAAAAGGGGCCGCACTTGGCTCTGTCCTCGCATTCATGATGAGTGTAATTGCACTATCTTTACCGGAGATGGTTATCCTGCGAAAAGTGCTTAAACCCCGTTTGATCGCTGTGTTTGTCGGAGTTGTGGCCTGCGGTATCCTATTTGTAGGGTATCTGTTTAACATGATTCTTTAATCAGTGATATTCGATTTTATGCAAAACAGATACAAAAAGCCAGGTCGCAGATTGCGGCTTGGCAAATGAACAATCCAGAAACAAAAGGAGTCAGAAATGGAAATCAAAGTATTAGGGCCTGGATGCGCCAAATGCAACAAAACTGAAAAACTGGTGCAGGAAGCAGTAAAGGAAACAGGGGTAGATGCCAGCGTGGAAAAGGTAAGTGATATGATGAAAATAGCATCATACGGTGTTTTCGGTACCCCTTCGGTCATTGTTGACGGAGAGGTTAAATGTTCGGGTAAAGTGCCTAAAAAAGCAGATATTCTGTCTTGGCTGGAAAAATAAGCGGGTAATTTTTGAATAAGGAATGTTTGATGTTGAACCATCTGAAAAAATATATTTTTCTAACATTTTTTTTTGTTTTCCTGTTTGGGGCGACAGCGTACGGTCAGGATTTTTCCCAAATTCCTGAAAAAGGTAAGGTGACCATGGTCGACCTTGGGGCAAAAAAATGTATCCCCTGCAAAATGATGGCTCCTATTATGGCCAAACTTGAGAAGGCTTATGATGGAAAGGCGGACATCATTTTTATCGATGTATGGGAAAACCGGGAGCAGGCCCCTAGGTTTAAGGTCAGGGCCATTCCCACCCAGATTTTCTTCAATGAAAAAGGTGAAGAGGTATACCGCCACATCGGTTTCCTGGATGAGAAATCCATTATCAGCCAAATGACAAAAATGGGGGTTGATCAACCCAATCTGTAAAAATACAAGGATAATTTCATTTTGGATGCTTTTTTTTTAATGGTGAACCAATGGATGGCCGGCGGTGCAGCTATTGCTGCTGCAGGATGCTTTTTATGGGGCGTGGTAAGTGTTTTGTTCAGCCCTTGCCATTTGGCATCCATCCCTTTAATCGTCGGATATGTTGGTGGCCAGGAAACAATGGTGCAGCCGAAACAGGCCGGCATTTATTCCGTCCTTTTTACAACAGGACTTTTCATCACCATCGCTTTGATCGGTATCATCTGCGCCCTGCTTGGACGGATGCTGGGGGATGTGGGAAATTATTGGCAGATTTTGATCGGCATTATCCTGATCTGGGTGGCACTTGGGATGCTGGGCGTTGAAAAATGTGCCATGTCCGGCGGGCTGTTATACAAGTTAAATCTCAGGGGAAAATTCGGGGCTTTTGTACTCGGCCTTGCCTATGGTGTCTTGTCCGGGTCATGCACATTCGGATTTATTGCCCCGATACTGGCTATAATCACTGTACAGGAAAAAGTAGCCACAGGCATTATTCTGATTGGCCTTTTCGCTGTGGGACATTGTCTTCCCATCGTTATTGCAGGAAGCTCCACCGCAGTGGTGAAAAAATTGTTGGAGAACAGCAGGTGGAACTCAGCCGGAGCATGGTTCAGACGGATTGCCGGGACGACCATCGCCATTTTAGGCGGATATTTTATCGTCACCCCTTTTTTGAATTAATTGACACTTACTGAACCGGGGTACGGACAGATGCATTTTCAAAATTACAGCCTTGGAATCTTTAAATCAAATCGCTCTGCTGGTATCTCATATTCGGATGATGACCATAACGTCCCATGAAAACTTTGAGCAGGATGACAGTTGACAAAATTCGATTCCCAGATGAAATGCTTATTTAAAAAAATCTGATAAGGAACTTCTTCCATTGCTAGCTCTATCTTGTTTGCCAGAATAATCTAATTCCGAGGGATCAAAATCGCCATATAAAGCATGAAAGTTTCTACATTCTTCTCTGGCCATTATCCTTGGAACAGCTCGTTCTGTATATGAACCATCTCCTCTTTTGTTATCTTTATTTTTTGGTGCTCTGAAACTTGGCCCTTTCGGATCCCTCATGGATGCAGGGATAGGTCCATGCTTGTCATGAAAGGCTATGCATTCCGGCCGTTTGATGGAGCGGGCTGTAAGTCTTCGATCCGTAGTGAATCGAACCCAGGGGCCCCTTCTATACAATGCCACAGTTGAACGGAAAAGCTCTTTGATTTCATCTTGGGTTAATTTAAACTTTGGAATAATCGATTTCAAATCGATGCTAAACTCTACCTCTCTGCCAGTAACTTTTTGTGCAGATCCTGCCCAGTCATGGAACGGTTTGATAGAGATCATCCCCTCAAAGTCCATTAGCTCTGCATTCAGTGGTTCATGTTTTCGAATCATTGCCTCGATCATTTCTTTAAATCTCTCTTCTTCAGACATACTTGTTCTCCTAAACATCAAAATAGAATTTCGAATAACCTTTCTTTTATATATTTTTTGTTCTCAAAAAGTTGGCCGCCACGTAATTCGAGAAAATCACTTAGGAAACTCCAACCATTTTGCCAATCTCTGTAAATATAGTCATCAGAAGGCTGAACGCTTTTGGCGTCATAGACTTGAATCTTGAATTTGGTTTTTGAAAGAAGGTAAACGAAATTGAGCATGATTTTATAGGTCTCATCATTTTTAATCATTTTGTAGTTTACCCTCCAGACTAAATATAAAAATGCAACTCTGTTCAGGAAATCTCCCGCTAAGATAACCGTGTCAAACTTCTGTTTCGCTTCCAAGGCGTCCGATTCATTAGGTTCTTGAGGTACAAAGACTTCTCCATTGGCATCAAGATGATATTTCAGGATATCAAAACTTTGCTCTATTTCTTCTATCATCTCATTTTTTTGTTCAATGATTTTTAGTGTGAGCTCTATTCTATTTCTTCTTTTAGTGGCAATATGCAGGCATAAAGCGCCTATCGAACCGCCAAGCAGGGCTGAAATTATTGTGGCATAAACTCCCATAACACCCTTTTAAAAGGCATGGTGAATTATAGTAAAATTTATCGTTTGCTTCTTTTAGATCTGGATAAAAAAAATTGAGAATGCTGCATGGAGAAAGTGCGAAGTTAATGGAATGTATAATTATATCAAATAGTACCAGACCGATTTTTATTTTAATAAAATACTAATATGGTGTTGTCAACAAGTTATTGCCTAACGTAACCATAAGTTTTTATAGAAGATAATAGGCGACAAGGTTCTCAGTTCTCTTAAGTCTAAACATCTGAATTCCACCTGATAGAAGGTGTTAGTCAGTTCAAGCTGAAAACGTCAATCCCCAAATATACAGGGTGGAGTTTTGTCTGAACAATATGAAACCATACCGTTAAGGCCCACAGACTGATTACTCTATTAGATAGATGAGGCTGTGAATCATCCCTCGTTGTTACCACTGCATTTAAAATGAAATCGATGTCGATGTTACAATGGAAGTTTAAAAGAGGACTTCAATTCCCGCAAAGAAATATTTGAAGTAATATCTGTGATACCGGGAATTTTTCTTAACTTTTGGTCGATAAATTCAACATAGTCATCTAAATTTTTTGCCACAACAATTAATAAAAAATCTGCTGCCCCAGAGATATTGTGGCAGGACATCACTTCAGGACAATCGTTTATAGTCATTTCAAAAAGTTGGGTTAGCTCCTCGTCATGTTGAACGAATTTGATTTGTATAAAAGACATGACCCCAAACCCAAGCTTCCGCCTGTTCAACACGGCCTGGTATCCTTCAATAAACCCACTTTTTTTCAGCCGTTGTAACCGTCTCCAGCAAGGCGCTTCGCTTATTGAAAGCTGCTTGGCTAATTTAACATTCGAAATCCTGCCATCTTGCTGTAATGCCCTTAATATTCTAATATCAAAGTCATCAAGATTGTCCATGAGCAATAATTCCTGTTTTTTTTTCTGCTTTTTGAAATTTTATTTCTTTTTATTTGCAAAAAAGGACAAAAATAGCAAGCACATTTCAAGCTACATATTATACCTTATTATCAAAGGTTTATAATACATCCCAATAAGGAGCAGTTATGAAGGCGATATTGTATGAAGCATTCAGGGGAACCCCTGAACTTGTATCCTTACCCGATCCGGAACCGGGAAACGATGGTGTTGTCGTTAAAGTAAAAGCCACGGGTTTGTGTCTCAGCGACTGGCACGGCTGGATGGGTCACGACCCTGACATCAAGCTGCCCCATGTACCTGGCCATGAACTGGCAGGGGAAATTGTAGAGATCGGTAACAATGTTTCTCAATGGAAAGTCGGAGACCGGGTCACTGTGCCCTTTGTCGGCGGATGTGGAGGATGCCCGGAATGCCATTCCGGTAATCATCAGGTTTGCGATCATCAGTTCCAGCCCGGTTTTACGCACTGGGGATCTTTTGCTGAATATGTCTCCATACATTATGCAGATATAAACCTGGTCAAATTGCCTGATGAACTTGACTATGACATAACGGCAAGCCTTGGATGCCGTTTTGTCACATCTTTTCGGGGTGTTGTGGACCAGGCGAATGTGTCTGCCGGTCAATGGGTTGCCGTGCACGGATGCGGCGGTGTCGGCCTGTCAGCTATCATGATCGCAACTGCTCTGGGTGCAAATGTTATCGCCATAGACATTGCAGACGACAAACTTGAATTAGCTAAAAAAATGGGGGCCACCCACACAATAAACAGTAAAACCGTATCCGATCCAGTTGAGGCTGTTCGGGATATATCATCCAGAGGCGCCCATGTTTCCATTGATGCGCTGGGGCACCCTGAAACCTGCTACAATTCCGTTGCCAATCTTAGAAAAAGAGGGAAGCATATCCAGATTGGACTCATGACAGGAGACAACAGTTCTCCCAAAATTCCCATGAGCCAAATTGTTGCCAACGAGCTTGAAGTATACGGAAGCCACGGGATACAGGCTCACCGTTATGATGCCATTTGGGAAATGATCAAAACCCGGAAAGTGAAGCCGGAAATGCTGCGGGGAAAAACCATTTCCTTGAAAGAAGCCATTCCCGCCTTGATGACTATGGACCGGTTTGATAATCAGGGTATCACCATCATTGACCCGGCCTTGAATTGATTTGTGATTCGTTTTGACTATTTGATCTAAGCAGAATCTATTGGTGTGTTTCAACTGCAGTCTTTTAGGGTCATCCAGTAATTCTTAACAGCCGTTGACATGTACTGATTGATTGCGTATCAACTAATATCTGATTTAATTTTAGCGATTTCGCTTAGTTAACTTTGGCATATCAGTTATAGCATTTATTGCGTTCTTTATATTTAACAAAACTGGCAATAATACTTGTAAGAGTTCAGGATTGATAAAAACTGAAAATCGATCACATTTTCAGAAAAAAAATATAGGAGAACTAAAATGAGGAAAAAGAATGTTCAGATATTATTGATCAGTGTATCATTATTCGTATTCAGTGTAGTTTCAGCTCTGGCAGGCCCGTACGATACCCTTATTGAAAAAATCGACACGTCCTTTACATCTGTAAAACCATATCCAATGGTTTCACAGGAAATAAAAAACTTAACTATTGACCAAGCATACGATATTCAGAACAGCTTTGTTAAAAAAAGAACGAACAGCGGTGAAGCTGTCATCGGATATAAAGCAGGTTTAACTGCTGCCCCGGCACAAAAAAAATTTGGTGTATCTGAGCCTGTTCGGGGGACGCTTCTCAAATCCATGTTGCGCTGGCCTGGAACACTTTACAAAAAAAATTATGGCCTGCTGTTTATCGAAACGGAGATAGGGTTCAAATTTGGCAAGGATTTAACAGAACCGGTAAAAGATATTGAGTCTTTAAAAAAGGCTGTGGACATCGTATTCCCGGTCATTGAGCTGCCGGATCTGTATTATTCCAAGATAAAAGAGGTAAAAGGCCTGGATATCATAGCAACCAATGTGGCGGCCAGACAGGTGTTGATTGGGAATGCTTTACCTGTAAATGCTCATGACCTGAATGCAGTTAATGTAAAACTCTTTTATAATGATCAAGAGGTTTCCAGCGGCCTGGGTAAAAATGCATTAGGAGACCAGTGGAAAGCCCTTCAATGGACCGTGAACAATGTCCTGAAAAACGGAACAAATATCAAAAGCGGTTATATTGTGATTACCGGATCTTTGACAAAAATGATGCCTGTCAAACCTGGAAAATACTTAGCTGACTTTGGAAACTTCGGCATTCTGGAATTTGAGTATAAGTAAATGACTCCGCGGTAAACCCATCATAAAAGTCTTTACTTTGAAAGGATTTGCAGATATCAGAAATAGATAAATGATTTTCAGGGGACTCTTTCGGCTATAGACACTACTTAAACGGTTTATCCATCATTCTC
>JAKSAU010000322.1 GCA_022361535.1 Desulfobacterales bacterium | reverse complement strand
GGCGCTATGGGAAAATTTTCCATGGTCAGTTCGGGCAGAATAGCGCGTTTTACCCTGGTATCATCTTCATAAATCGGAGTCAGGGTCTGGCTGCCGTTTTCATCCCAGGCCGGGGTAAAAAAGCTGGGCACATAGACCCCTTGTATCTTGGAGAGAATCTTAAGCAGGCTTTTCTTTTTACCGTCGCCTTCCTGTTTGAACGCCTTTACAGCGTCCGCAACCTGGACAACAGCTTCTTCACCGTCCCCAATGACAAAGGCATCAAAAAAGTCAGCCAAAGGTTCCGGGTTAAACGCACAGGGACCGCCGGCTATAATTAATGGAAAGCTGTCATCTCTTTGCTCTGCATAAAATGGAATGCCGGACAAATCAAACAGGGTCAGAATATTGGTAAAGTTCAGTTCATAGAGCAAACTTATTCCAATGATGTCAAATTCAGTAAGGGGTGTTCTGGTTTCCATGGACAGGCAGGGCACACTCTTTTCCCGCATCAACGCTTCCATGTCCGGGGCCGGGGCAAAAAAGCGCTCTGCAGCAATATCTTCCCGGTTGTTGAGAATGGAGTAAAGGATCTGCAGCCCAAAGTGGGAGGTCCCGATTTCATAAAGGTCCGGAAAAGCCAGGGCAAAGGTGAGATCCACCTTGTCATGATCTTTTTTTACTGCATTTATTTCGTTGCCTGCATACCGGGTTGGGGTCTGGACCCGGGCAAGGATATCTTGATAATTTTGCTCATGCATGATACTGATTTTCAAAAAAATTTTAACCTTTAACCTTGAGATTAGTCTCAAATTTAATGACTGCCAAAAGTCAATAAATATATAATTTTTATACGGAAATTGCAATGAAAAGAACCAAGATCAATGAGGTGCTAACCCTTAATGCATCACCGGGTGATGTGCTTATCAAAGGTTGGGTCCGGACCAAAAGGGATTCCAAGGAATTTTGCTTTCTCGAACTCAATGACGGATCATGTCTTGCCAATATCCAGGTAATTGCCAATAATGATCTGGCCAACTATGACAGTGTTGAAAAACTGACAACCGGTTCTGCTGTAGGTATTACCGGCAAATTAGTTGAGTCTCCCGGCAAAGGCCAAAAATGGGAAATCCAGGCCAAAGACGTGGAAGTTTTCAGCATTGCCCCTGAGAATTATCCGTTGCAGAAAAAACGGCATTCTGATGAGTTTTTACGCAGCATTGCCCATTTAAGGCCTAGAACCAATAAATACGGGGCTGCTTTCAGAATCAGGTCGGAAATGGCCTATGCCATTCATAAATTCTATAGGGACAGGGGGTTCCGGTATTTGACCTCTCCTTTGATCACAGGCTCTGATTGTGAAGGAGCCGGTGAAATGTTCCGGGTAACTAGCTTAGACCCTGCGCAGATTCAAAAGCAGGGAAAGATGGATTTTTCAAAAGATTTTTTTGGTCAGGAATCCAACTTGACCGTATCCGGACAGCTGTCCGCTGAAATGTTTGCTCTAGCCTTAGGCGATGTTTATACGTTTGGTCCGACATTCAGGGCGGAGAATTCAAATACCAGTCGTCATGTGGCAGAGTTCTGGATGCTGGAGCCGGAGATGGCATTTTGTGATCTAACCGGAAATATGGACCATGGTGAGGACCTTGTTAAATCGTTAGTCAAACATGCCATGGACGCCTGTGAAGCGGACTTGAACCTTTTCGGCAAGTTTGTTGACAAAAGCCTGCCCGCCCTTTTGGACACTCTTGTAAACGAGGAGTTCGGACGCCTGACTTATACCGAGGCCATTGGTATTCTTGAAAAAACCAAGAAGAAATTTGAGTATCCCGTGTCTTACGGCATTGACCTTCAGTCCGAGCATGAGCGGTTCCTTGCAGAAGAATACTTTAAAAAGCCGGTGTTTTTGACCGATTATCCAAAAGAAATCAAACCCTTTTACATGCGGATGAATGATGATGAAAAAACCGTGGCAGCCGTAGACCTTCTGGTTCCCCGGATCGGTGAGTTGATCGGCGGCAGCCAGAGGGAAGAGCGGCTGGACCGTTTGGAAGCCCGCATGGATGAGATGAACCTTGAAAAGGATGCATACTGGTGGTACCTGGATTCAAGGCGCTTCGGCAGTGTGCCCCATGCAGGGTTCGGTCTTGGGTTTGAGCGGTTTTTGATGATGATCACAGGAATTACAAATATCCGAGACGTGATCCCCTTCCCCAGAACACCCGGCAGCATTGATTTTTAGGCCATGGGCCGGATTTATTATTTCCATGCACAGTCTGCCGAACAAATCATAGGTGCAGACCGTGACAATCGATCTGACATTGAAATCTCCCTGGACCTGAACCGGTCCAGGGAGATCTGTTCTATCAGGGATCACAGCCTGGTGCTTGATGATTGTTCCCTGCCTGTCCAG
>JAKSAU010000520.1 GCA_022361535.1 Desulfobacterales bacterium | reverse complement strand
TATCCGGGGTAAATTTTACAGTTCCGGATCTTCCTTCATGCAGGAAACGATAAACTTCTTAATGGGCTTGAGATAGGGGATGATGATCATCACGCAGATCGCTGCAAACACATACTGGATCATGTGAAACCTATGCTCTAGAAACTCAAACCCATAGCACCAGACCACTGTTGCGGTGAGCGTTCCCAGGGCGGTTGCGGTAAAGTTGCTGAACAGTTTCATTTTAAGCATGTACCCGATGATTGATCCGATCACAGGCCCGGTGACGGGCAGGGGGGCCATGACAAAGCTGAAAATCCCGATCCACCCCCAGCGTTTGATCTTGTCTTTTTTTTCCATGGCTTTTTCAGCCAGGCGATCCATGAACCGCTTGATCCATTCCACCTTAAGATAGTTGGTGGTGCTCAGGACAAAGCCTGAATAGGTAAAGCAGACAATCAGGGTCTCTATGAAGAAATTATAGGCAATGGTGGTCACCGGGCTGAATCCGTTAAGGATGCAAAGGCCGATCCCGCCTGCGCGGCTGCCCACCAGGTGGGCCAGCAGTACCAGTACAAGCACCTTGGCAATGGAAAAATTGACCAGGCTGTATGCAAGGACAAGTACAATAAAGGCCACGGCAAGCAGGACGCCCAAAATCAGAAGACGTCCCTCTGCCGATTTAAATATATTATTATTTTTCATCTCTGCTGCTTTGCAAATTAGTTTAGGGCAAAGAGGTTATAAGGCAAGCCATGGCCAATGTCAAGAACTGCTCAAAATCCTTAGGAAAAAAAGCATTTGCCCGGATATCTGCACAGGGGACCGAAAGGGGGGAGGCAGGGGAGGATTCTCAGGTAAAGATTTACTTTTCTATTACAATTCAACTCCGGAATTCTGCCTGTCCCCGCTGGATTATCAGGATTTGGTACCCACAAACAGGGTAACAATACCAAAGGTCATCTGTTTGAACCTGATGTTTTCAAAGCCGGCCTCTTTCATAAGCCTGCTGAAGGTCACCGCATCGGGAAATTTTAAAACCGATTCCGGCAGATAGGAATAGGCATTGTCATGCTTGGAAAAAAAAGAGCCGATCAGCGGTAGGATCTTCCGGAAATAGGCCAGGTATATCTGCCGGAAGATACCGCTCTCCGGAGTGGTCAGTTCAAGCACCACCAGGCGCCCTCCTTTTTTCAGGGAGCGGTGGAACTCACGGATGGCATTGATGCGGTTCATGATGTTTCTGATGCCGAATGCAATGAACACCCCGTCAAAAAGGTTGTCCCTCAGGGGAAGGTTCAGGGCGTCCCCGTTGACAAGACCAACAGTGGTATTCTGCCTCCGGTCAAGTTTTGCCTTGCCCAGGTTCAGCATGCCCAGGGAAAAATCCAGTCCGGTGATGGTGGCCCGGCCCTTAAGGTCTGCGCTTACCTCAAGGCCGACATCACAGGTGCCGCAGGCCACATCCAGTACCCGGGCCCCGGGTTCCAGTCCGGCGGCCCGGACCATTTCCCTGCGCCAGTAAATATCCTGCCGCATACTGAGCAGGCGGTTTAAAAAATCATATTTAGGTGCAATCTTGTCAAACATCTCTTTGACAAAATCCAGTTCTTCATTCATCGTTGACAACCTGAAAATCTGAGTTATTTTAATATATTTGCCAAGGCAGGTTGGAAAGCTATCATACAACAGGCATAAACACAATATAAACGAGCTGGAGTACAAGCGGACACCGATATGAGTGAAAAACGTGACTACTACGAGGTTCTTGGCGTCGGCCGGGATGTGGGTAAAACCGATCTGAAAAAGGCGTACAGGAAGCTGGCCATCAAGTACCATCCTGATAAAAACCCGGACAACAAAGAGGCTGAGGATAAATTTAAAGAAGCGTCCGAAGCCTATGAGGTTCTCACGGATGATAACAAACGCCAGATATATGACCAGTTTGGTCACCAGGGGCTGGAAGGAGCCGGGCACTCAGGACCCAGCGGTTTCGAAGATATCTTTTCAAGCTTTGGGGATATTTTTGAAGACTTCTTCGGGTTTGGCGGCGGCCGTGACAGCAGGGGTAACCGTGTCAGGAGAGGATCTGACCTTCGTTACAACATGACCATTGATTTCATGGAAGCAGCTTTTGGTACGGAAAAAACCATAACGGTTCCTAAGCTGGCTACTTGTGATGAGTGCGAGGGGTCCGGTGCAGCAGCAGGCACATCTTCTGAAACCTGTTCACATTGCCATGGTACAGGCCAGTTTATTCAAAGCCAGGGCTTTTTCAAGGTCAAGACCACATGCCCCTATTGTAAGGGGCGGGGCACCATCATTCCCAACCCCTGCCCAAAATGCCGGGGTGGCGGACGGGTTGAAATTACCCGTAAAGTCCAGGTTAAGATACCAGCTGGCGTGGATGTGGGTTCCAAATTAAGACTGACAGGAGAAGGCGAAGCCTCTTCAAGTCCCGAAGGCCCTCCAGGTGATTTGTATGTTGTGATCAATGTGAAACCCCACAAGTTTTTCCAGCGGGAGAGAACAGATATTATCTGTGCCATTGATATTTCATTTATTCAGGCAGCCCTTGGAGACGAGATCACTATTCCCACTTTAGTTGGAGAAGAAAAATTTACCATTCCCAAAGGCACCCAGTACGGGGATACCTTTAGACTCAGGGGGGAGGGAATTGCATCCCTGAGAACCGGCCGCAGGGGAGACCAGATCATCAAGGTGATTATCAAGACCCCTACCAAATTGAACCAGAAGCAAAAAGAATTGCTCCAGGAATTTGACAGGCTGGATTCCAATAAGATATCAAACAAGTTGAAAAATCTGTTCAAGAACCTATAAAAAGCTGTCTCAGACGGGGGAATATGTTTGAATTAAAGGTTAAAACCCGGTTTGCCGGGGCCCATCAGCTCGCCATGGTGGGGCAGAAGTGCGAGAATCTACATGGCCATAATTGGCATGTGGAAGTATGCGTCAAAGGGAAAAAATTAAATTCTGCTGGTGTTTTAGCGGATTTTGGAGATATTAAACGAGCGGTCAGGGCTGTGGTTGACGGGGAATTGGATCATAAGTTTCTAAATGAATTGCCTGCCTTTGAAGGTATGCAGCCAACATCCGAACGGATTGCAGTATATATTGCCCAGAAGGTTCAGGCTTTCCTTGATAAGGATCTGGAAGAAAATGTATCTGTATCCAGAGTTATGGCTTGGGAATCAGATGATGCCTGTGCCATATACTACCCAGAGTAAATAAAGATTGTGTCGGTTAAAACCGGCTTGCTTTTCAAGTGCCGTTAGCGGTTTTAAGTCAACCGTTAACGGCATTGTTATTTTTATTGTGTTTCGATGATCCGTTTGGCCGGGATCAGTCCTGTGGCAGCTGCAGATACAATGTTGCCTGCAACGCCGGGCCCGTCTCCTGCCACATACATCCCCTTGATCTGTGTTTCAAGATGGTTGGTGGTTTCCACCTGAGTTGCAAAAAACTTGATCTCCGGGGCATAAAGAAGGGTTTCATCGTTTGAAACTCCTGGCACCACTTGATTGAGAGCTTCAAGACCTTCAATAAGATTGGAGAGAATCCGTTCAGGCAGTGCCATGGCAATGTCACCGCAAACCACATTGGTCATGGTCGGTTCAATATATCCCTTGCTAATCCGGTTCCAGGTGGACCTGCGTCCCCGTTTCAAATCTCCGAACCGCTGAAGGATGGGTTTACCACCACCGATAATAGTGGCCAAACGGCCAATGGACTCTCCATAAGCCTGGTTATCGGTGACAGGCTCCGTCAGTACTACCTTGGAAAGGAATGCAAAGTTGGTGTTGGGTGATTTTTTGCCTGAATAAGCATGGCCGTTGACACAGACAAAATCCTTGTAGTTTTCAAGGGCAACAAAACCACCCTGATTGGTACAGAAAGTCCGGGTTTGGTCGTCATAAGTCTGGGTCTGAATAAAAAAGGTCGGGTCATAAATCACGTTGCAAAGGTCATCCATGATATCATTATGGACCTCTACCCGTACGCCTACTTCAATACCCCTCTGGCTGAGTGCAATATTATGCTTTTGGGCCAGTGAAGATACCCAGTTGGCACCTATTCGACCTGGTGCCAGGATTACGTTGGAAGCTTTATAAGTTCCTTTATCCGTTATAACACCTTCGATGCGGCCTTCGTTTTCTATGATATCTTCTACATTTTCTTTAGTTCGGATTTCCAGACCCTTAGATTTGATATGCTCTGCCATATCAGTTATATAACCAGGCAGATTATCACTTCCCAGGTGTTTTTGCTTGATCAGCAACAAATCAATGCCGAAACGCTTGGCTTCTTTTCGAATTAGCTTTGCTTCTTCCATATTGGTGGGGAAAACCTGGGCATCCATTTTAAACCGGGTAAATATATCCTCAGTTTCGTCAATTAGAGCCTGGGCCTGTCCCATGGGCATGAACTGGGTTAAATCTGTTTTTCCCAAACGGGGAATGAAATTGAGTTTTCCATCAGAATAGAGGCCTGCACCACCGATACCGGAAAGAATGTTGCACGGTTCACATTGAACGCATTTTTGGAGCCGGTTGTTGGGGCATTTTCGTTTTAAAGAATCTCTGCCTTTTTCAATGAGTAAAACCTTTAGATTGGAGAACTCTTTTAAATGATAGGCCGCAAACAACCCTGCGGGTCCGCCGCCCACGATAATCACATCATACATCATAATTCACCTTGAGTATTTTTTGAACAAACCTTCCATTCTTATAGGTTTTTTGAATTAAAGTCAATAGTCTGTATGGTGTTTTTTGTTTTTACAACCATAACTGGTATACGCAACTGTATTTAAAACGGAGGGGCTTGTTGAGGGATTTTAAAAATGGTAGGGTGATCATATTGAATCCCAGAGTAAAGGACAGGAGCTATGACGATTTGGCTTCCAGCGCCTTTATACCACGTTTTCCCCATGTTGAGTGTTATCACAGGTTTTGCCATGTCTGCGCTTGTTTTGCACCCGTTGAGTATCCTTACTGCTGCAGGGCTTTATGTATATGCTTTTCGAATTTTGTGGTTAAGGACGCATTAATCCAGTATTAAAGAATTCGGGTGGCGGGTTTTCCACCAGCGCCACTTGGTGTCCTCTGAATCAAGACGGG
>JAKSAU010000093.1 GCA_022361535.1 Desulfobacterales bacterium | reverse complement strand
CTTTGTTCGATTATCAGGGGTGCCTTTGGATAAAATAATGCTGCCCGGATTAAAGCCTGTCATAGGCGCATTTAATAAGCTTTACTGTGGTTTCCCATGAAATACATTCATCAGTAATGGAAATTCCATATTTCAGGTTCGCTGCATCACCATCGCATTTGCATTTCTGGTTGCCTTCATACAGATTGCTTTCAAGCATCAGGCCTACGATTCTGTCATTGCCGTCCATGCGCTGGTCCACCGCACTTTTAAATACAAATGACTGGCCTTTGTATTTTTGGCCGGAGTTGTCATGGGAACAATCAATGATCACTGCATCCAAAAGCCCTTTTTCTTTAAGCCTGTCTTGAGCTTTTCCGACAGAAACCGGATCATAGTTGGGAGTAGGGCCGCCCCTTAAAACAATATGACCGAATGGGTTACCTGTTGTTGATACCACGGCGGAAGCCCCATTGGGGTCAATGCCTAGGAAATGCTGTGGGGCCCCGGCTGCCTGCGTAGCATTGATTGCAGATGTCAGGCTGCCGTCTGTGCCATTTTTAAAGCCAACCGGCATGGACAGGCCTGATGCCATTTCCCTGTGGGTTTGGGATTCTGTAGTCCTTGCGCCAATGGCAACCCAGGTGAGCAGACCTGCTATATACTGGGGGGTGATAGGGTCAAGGATCTCTGTGGCAGTAGGCAGTCCCATATCATTGATTTCTATGAGCAAGGATCTTGCACGGCGAAGCCCCGCATCCATATTATAAGTGGAATCAAGGAACGGATCATTGATCAATCCTTTCCAGCCTACAGTGGTTCTGGGTTTTTCAAAGTAAACCCGCATTATCAGGTTGATCTTATCCCCGACTTCGTCACGCAGACGCTTCATATTCTTTGCAAATTCCAAAGCAGCTTCAGTATCATGGATGGAACAAGGACCGGCAATAACCATAAGGCGTTTGTCTTTTCCTGAAAGGATATTTTCCACATCCTTTCTGCCCTGTATAACGGTATTGGCAACCTGGTCAGGAACTGGCAGTTCTTCTTTAATGGCTGACGGTGATGTCAGGGGGGTGAACGATTCTACATTTACGTCATAGGTCTGTTTCATGGCATTTTCCTTTTGCAGGGTGTCTTCGCCTGAAACTTTAAATAAAAAAAGCCGCAGGCGGTGTCTGCCTGCGGCTTTTGGGGTATGTTAAACTTTAGCGCAATACAGGCAGCCCGGTATAAAAATAATACCAGAAATAAAAATAAAAGCTGTCTGTTTTGCAAAAATTCATAATAAGTTCCTCTTTTTTTCAATAACCTAAAACACAAATTTTTAGGCGAGTCAAGGGAAAAGGTGAATAAATTTATTTCGTTTTTTCAATAAGTTAGGTTTTAATGAGCTTTCTGTCTTAACTCCATCAACCATCTGGTAAGACCCGGCCGGATAGAGCTCAAACAAAATATTCTCCATCTGGCCGTATATTAAGGGAATATAGGCATATTCCCATTTTTTGATATTACAGCATGGAGTAATAATTGGTGACATGTCAACCAGTTAAGATGCTTTGATCAGCAAAATACTTTTCCCTCCTTTTTTCTTGGGCCTATCCTTTACCTGGAAGCCAGCGTCTTCTGCAGACCGGGTAATTTCTTTAAATTTCTTGCTTGAAACATGAAACGGGGGTTCCACAACAAGGATTTTGCCTTGTGGCGATAGGATTGTTTGGGCCTCGGAGAAAAAGGCATTCGGATCCAGTGTCTCATGGACCATATAATAGGCCAAAATGAAATTTGCGACCACGTCAGTGCCAAGACCTATTTTTTCCTGGCTGGCCAAGTGTAGATATACCCTATCCGAAAGGTTCTTCAGCGCTGCTTTGTGTGCCACTTTGGCCAGCATCTCTTTTTGTAAATCCACGGCAAAAATCTGTCCGTTTTCTCCGACCATGTGGGCCATTTCAATGGAAAAGAACCCTGGTCCGCAGCCCATATCCACCACAGTATCCCCCGGTTTAATATAAGGACCCACAATCTTTTTTGGATTTTGAAATAGGCGCCTGATAAAATTGTCCAGGAAAAATGCACGTTTATGGCTACAGACATCTCCTTCAAAGGATGGATTGTACATATGACCTCCTTTTGGTGTTTAGTTGCTATACGCTTTGTTTAAAATTTTTTATTCTGGTAATTCGATACGGCGAATCAAAAAATCCTCCATTCTGGACAGAAAATCCACAATAATCCGGACGTCCCCGGGATCCAGTGTCTGAAGATACTGTCTGAATCCGCCATCCATGGTGTCATGCCAGTGCCGGTGCGCCCAATAGGCTGTTTTGCCTTTGGACGTTAAAGAGACCAGGGTGCGGGATAAGTTGGCAGGGTCCGGTGTCTTGTCTGTAAGACCTTTTTTCTCAAGGCGTTTTAGATTTTGGGACACAGCCCCCTTTGTTACCCCTATAAGCCGGGAAATATCAGTGACACTCAAGCCCTCATTATCACCAATTATTTCAATGAGATGAATCTCAGAGTGGGACAGATTCTGCTCTGTTCCAAATTTATGGGGCATCTTTTCCAGCTTCAGGGCCAGGCCCAGCAAGGACTGGAATTTCCCATGGATTTTATGGATCTCACTTGTCATGG
>JAKSAU010000059.1 GCA_022361535.1 Desulfobacterales bacterium | reverse complement strand
TGAATGCTGATGCAGAGGCAGCCAATACCATCACATTCTCAGTGCCTGACGGTTCCGACATCGATATCAGCACCAATGGTAATCTTGATGCCATCGAACAGAGCATTACGTCATTTACCTCCAACGGGGGCGAAATCACCCTTACCAATAGCGGAAGTTCCACAGTTTACGGCCTGAGATTTTCAGGTTCAGGTGATCTTGTCGGTGGTATTTCAGAGGACTTTACCATAGATGTCGATACCACGGTTGACAGTGCCTACGGCATATATGGCGCAGATGCACTTACCATCGGAGATATAGGCGCCACCATTACCGTGGATGCCGTCAATAGCGGTGCGTCCGGCATTAGGAGTTCATGGGATACGCTCACGTTAGGGGCGGTTAGCGGAGATATCAGCGTATACAGTGATGTGAATCATGTCTATGGGATATACGGCGGTGATGAAGGTATTGTGATGAACGGTGATTTTACAGGCAGTGTCAGTGCAGAATCCGGCGGCAATTATGCCACCGCCATAAATGCTGAAGGTGAAGACTTGGTTGTGAACGGCAATATCGGCGGCACTATCAGCGCCGAAGCGTCGGGACAGCAGGCACATGGCATATACGCATACGCTGATGATATTCTCATCAGTGGGGATTTGTCTGCTGATGTGACGGTCACAGCCGGAACAAGTGGTGCCAGGGCCGTATATGCGGAAGGTGACGACGGGGATTCAGATATATGGATCGGCGGGAACATGTCCGGCAATATCACTGCCATTGCCGGAACAGATCACGCATACGGATTTTTTGTTGAGGATAACGATCTTACCATAGACGGAAGTGTAACAGGTGATATCACCGTAACCGCAGGTGATGACAGTGCCTATGGCATGTATGCCGGTGAAGACATCGATATCGAGGGGGATTATACAGGACAGATGACGGTGGAAGCAGGCGACGCAAAAGCATATGGTTTGTATGCAAGAGGTAATATCAATATGGGCGGTCAACTGGGAGGTGATATTTCTGCTACTGCCACAAGTTATGCCTATGGCATAAGTATGCTGGGAGCCGATACCACCCTTTCCATTGACGGCGGCATTTCAGGGGACATTACAAGCAATGCATCCAGCCACAAAGCTTATGGGCTCTATCTTGCTGACGGCGATATTACTGTAAATGGCGGTATACAGGGGGATATCACAGCAACTGCCGGCACGTCATACGACGCACACGGGATCAAGTCAACCCTTGGCAACATTACCATAAACGGCGGTATACAGGGCAATATCACAGCAACTGCCGGAACATATAACGCCTACGGAATTACTGGAGACAATACCACCATAACCGGTGGGATTTCAGGTAATACAACCGTTCAGGCCGGTACATATAATGCGTACGGGATTCGCGGGACAACCCTGAATATTACAGGGGATATCACAGGGGATATCTCTGCCACAGCAGGTGAAAGAGCCGCCTATGGGTTTTACGGCTTCAGCGGTCTGACCCTTGATGGTAATATCACAGGGGATATTTTCACGGATACAGGGGATGATATGGCTGTGGGAATCTACGCGGACACCGGGGACATCAGCATCACCGGGAATGTAACCGGCAATATTAGAGCCACTGCCGGGACCGACGATGCATATGGCCTTTATGCAAATAATAGTGACATCACCATAGACGGCAACGTTACAGGGAACATCTCTGTGAATGCCGACAATGACAATGCCTACGGCCTAAGTGCCTTTGAAAATATCAGCATTTCAGGCGGCATATCCGGAAATATCTCAACCACAGCTGATAATGATTATGCCTACGGACTTTACACCCCTGAGGACAACACAGCTATAAGTATAGGAAACGGTATTACAGGTGATATTTCCGCCACTGCCGCAAGCTATGCCTATGGCATAAGTATGCCGGGATCCGGTACCACCCTTTCCATTGACGGCGGCATTTTGGGCGACATTACAAGCAATGCATCCAGCCACAAAGCATATGGGCTCTATCTTGCTGACGGGGATATTACCGTAAATGGCGGTATACAGGGGGATATCACAGCGGTTACCGGCACATCATACCAAGCATACGGGATCAAAACATCCATTGGCGACATTACCATAAACGGCGGCATACAGGGCAATATCACAGCAACTGCCGGAACATATAATGCTTACGGGATTTCTGGAGACAATACCATCATAACCGGTGGGATTTCCGGAAATACAACCGTTGAAGCTGGTACATATAATGCCTACGGGATTCGCGGGACAACCCTGAATGTCACAGGAGATATTACAGGGGATATATCCGCCACAGCAGGAGAAAGAGCCGCCTATGGATTGTATGGCTTTGACGGTCTCACCGTTGATGGTGATGTGACCGGCGACATCTCGGTAGAAGCAGGGGATGATATGGCAGTGGGGATGTATGCCGGCACCGGGGATATCAGTATCACAGGGGATGTGACCGGCAATATTACCGCCACAGCCGGGACCGACCATACTGCTGTGGGGATTTATGCCAAGGGCGGCACCCTGAACGGCGGTAATGCTGCCACGGCACTGGATATCTCAGGGGATATCACAGCCACGGCAAACGGCCTGGCCGTGGGCATTGCAGCCAATGATGCCATGAATCTGAACATCAGCAGTACCATTACAGCCACGGATTCTTCCGGGGGCACTGCCAATTATGCCATCCGCTCCGGGGCGGACGACGGCGCCGGCGGCTGGGTGGATGCGGCTGTAAACGACACGATCCAGCTTTCCACAGGTGCGGTTATCAACACCCGGGCAGATCT
>JAKSAU010000948.1 GCA_022361535.1 Desulfobacterales bacterium | reverse complement strand
TCCTGCCAAGGGTAAGTGCTGGGTAGCTACGTTCGGACGGGATAACCGCTGAAAGCATCTAAGTGGGAAGCCCCCCTCAAGATGAGACATCCCTGAGCCTTTAAGGCTCCTAAAGGAACCTGGGAGAAGACCAGGTTGATAGGCCGGCTGTGGAAGTGTGGAAACATATGCAGCAGACCGGTACTAATTTTCCGTGAGGCTTGACCATATTATTCTTTAACCCTTCGAGAGGGATAATTCGTATTTCACCGGCAATTTACGATGTCTGTGAAAGCGTAGCGACAACAGACTCGGATCTAGGGTCGTACCGCAGGGCGGAGCCCGAGGAACGATCCCGACACAAATTGCCGATGAGTGAAAACGAATTATCCCGGTTCACGTGGCATAAGAGGGATTTCTCATGAAACCTTCAGTCACCGAACCATTGCATATGTTGGCCCGTAAGGGCGATAGACATAGTCGACGATGTCGACGCCCAATATTCCTTTAGGTTATTTAACCTGGTGACTATGGCGGCGGGGCCACACCCGTTCCCATCCCGAACACGGTCGTTAAGCCCGCCAGCGCCGATGGTACTGCACTCGTTGTGGGAGAGTAGGTCGTCGCCAGGTTTTTTTATCCCCAAGATTCAGTTGTGAGCATCTTGCTTGACTTAACCAACTGGGACTTGGGGATTTTTTTTTTTTTTTTTTTTTCGGCTGATCGGAATCCCCTGACTTTGATAGATATTGCTGAACTCAAAATGTGGAAGTGCGTGTACATCATATGAAATCCACGATCTCCGGATGAATCCAAAGCATTAGCTGACATCATGGCATCCAGACTGCTATCCAGCCTAAATCGGTTGTAGTTCTGACGCCATGACTCGATCTTCTCTTTCGCGCCTTCTAACGACAAGAACCAGTTCACGTTCAGGCATTCAACCTGAAGTGAGCCATTAGGCCACTCGATCATCCCATGGTCCGTCGGTTTTCCGCGTGGAGAGTAGTCAGTGGTGATTCCTTCCTCGTAGAATCATCTGATATTGCCCAGTGAAATGAGCTTAGTGCCATTATCTGATTTGATTCGTTCTGTCACGAAATTCACCCCTTTTTCACCCGCGAATCCAATAGTGCTTCCAATAGGAATACGATAACTTGCCGTGCAATCGCATTTCAATTTTAAGGAGTACTAGACTCGTGAAAACAAACTGGTTGATCCTCGTGTTAGCGACACTGCTATTAGGTTTCTTCGGCTGTAAAGGGACAACTACTGAAGAACCATTGGTCAGTGATTCATTGATCACTGTATGGAAGACTGATTTAGAACCGATAAATCCTAATAGAATCCGTCTTCCTCTTGATGACAACGGAGATTTCGATTTTGCTGTCGAC
>JAKSAU010000752.1 GCA_022361535.1 Desulfobacterales bacterium | reverse complement strand
GCCTACGACAACCAGGGCCGGCTGTCCACCCTCACCGTGGACACCGCCGTTTTCACCTACGGCTACCAGGGCGTCAATCCCCGGGTCCGATCCCTCACCCGCCCCAACGGCAGCCACACGGCATACGACTACACCGGCCTCAACCAACTGGAGCACCACATCAACAAGGACGCTTCAAGCCAGCTCCTGTCCCGGTTCGATTTTCAATACAACGACCGGGACCTGATCCGCCGGGAGACCGTCACCCGGGCGCCGGCCATCAGCGGGTTCACCGCGCACCAGATTTCTTATGATTACAACGCGCTGAACCAGGTGACGGCCACCACCCCGCCCGAAAAGCTATTCACCCACGATCCCGACGGGAACCTCACCGCCGGCTATACCCCGGCCGGTCTTCCTTTCACGGCCCAATACGACGCGGAAAACCGCCTGAAATCCATCGCCTACACCGACGGCGGCACGGCCCACCGCCGGGAGTTCGTATACGGCCACAACGATTTTCTGGGAAAGCTCCTGCGATACGAGAACGATACCCTCGTGGCCGAGGTCCGCTTCGTCCGGGACGGTCTTCTCGCGATCCAGGAGCGTGATGCCGCCAACGCGGTCACCCGGGAGTACGTCTGGGGCCAGGACAAGGGCGGTGGCATCGGGGGGCTCCTGACCCTGCGCCAAAACGGGCAGGACTATGACTATCTTTACGACGGCAAGGGCAACGTCTCCGCCGTCATTGACAGCGCCCAGGCCGTGGTGGCATCCTACCGGTACGATTCGTTCGGACGCCTGAAGGTCAAATCCGGCGCCCTGGAGCAGCCGTATCAGTTCTCCACCAAACGGTATCTCGCCGATGTGGGGCTCAATTATTACGGTTACCGGTTCTACGCGCCGGGCTTCGGACGGTGGCTTAATCGGGATCCGATCGGGGAAGCGGGAGGGCTGAACCTCTATGAATTTTGCTTCAATAATCCGGTGCTTTTTATTGACGCATATGGTTTGGATTTTTCTGACACCATTAGCACGCTGGATGCAGCTGTAACAGCAAATGGCACCGGAGGGCTTGTTGGCACGATAACAGGTGGAGGAAT
>JAKSAU010000780.1 GCA_022361535.1 Desulfobacterales bacterium | reverse complement strand
TTGGAAACAACAGGGGTAAGTATTAAACACACCAAAGGTCTTGAAATTCTACGCAAGGCCGGTTGTAAGGTCGACGATGACAGGGTGCGCATTCCGGCCGAACTTGTGGAAAATGCCATTGCCTCGGCACCGAAAAAAGTGACCCTTGGAAACCGGGATAACAGCAAAAAAATCGTATTGGAAGGTACCAACACCTATTTTGGTGCCACAATTGATTGTGTTAATTACCTGGATCCGGGCACCGGTGAAGTCAGTGAATGTACAAGCGATAAAGTCATTGCCATGACCAAGCTGTGCGAATCTTTAGACAATTACGACTGGGTCATGACTCTTGGGATTGCAAGGGACTTGCCCGAATCCATAGCAGACAGGGGCGTTGCAAGGATTGCCCTTGAGCATTGCAGCAAGCCGGTCATTGTTTCCTGTAACGATGACAAAAGCCTTAAAGAAATCTATGAAATGGCTCTGGCTTGCAAAGGCAGCAAAGAAGCTTTTGATGAAGCCCCGTTGCTCGGCACCCTGAACTGTACCATATCGCCTTTGATGCACGATGATCACTTGGTGGAAAAAAATATTTTTGCCGCTGAAAAAGGCATACCCATTGTCCATTATTCAGGCATGCAGCTTGGCGGTAGTTTTCCTGCCACTCTGGCATCAGGCATTGTTATGGGCAGTGCCGAATCTCTAAGCGGGCTTGTCCTACAGCAGGCCATTAACCCTGGTGCCCCGTTTGTGTTCGGTTCCTTTATTACAATCATGGATATGAAAACCACGGTCTTTTCCTACGGTGCCATTGAAATGGCCATGATGGTGGGCGGTATGGCCCAGCTTGCACAAAGATACCAGCTTCCGTTCTTCGGGACAGCCGGATGTACGGATTCAAAACAAGTAGATGTCCAGGCGGCTGCAGAAGGCAGCCTCCAGGACATGGTCATGGCTACAGTGGGCGGCGGCCTTGTCCACGATACCCACTGCTGGCTGGATCATGGAAGCATATTGTCCCCGGCCCATCTTGTGGCCGGCCAGGAGATCTTATCCATGGTCAAACAATTCACAAAAGGCATTGACGTGTCTGCCGATACCCTGGCCCTGGAGCTTATCGATAAAATCGGCCCTGGCGGCACCTTTTTAATGGAACCCCATACCATGCAGAATTTTAAGAATGTGCTTTACCCGGAGTTGTTCCAGCGGACCAAAGGCCTTGCACCGGGAACCGTGCCTGATGACACTTTTGATGAGCGATTAAAGGCCAAAACACTGGAGCTGATGGAAGCCCGCCCTGCAAATCCGCTTGCTGAAGAAATAACAGCCGAACTTGCCCACCGCCAGCAACAATGGATTGCTGAGTAAAGTGCGTTGTGCTGCAAAGATGATACAGACCGATTTATACAAGAATAGCAAAGAGAGTTAAACCTATGTCCATTTTTAACTATACCGTTTCAAAAACCATTATGCATGTCCCGTCCCCCATTGTCCGCTTTTTTGCAAAAGACTATGTTGCCGGCAAAGACATCACCGACGCAGTTGAAGTCTGCCGTGACCTTGAAGCAAAGGGAATTGAATCCACCCTGGATATCCTGGGTGAGTATATTACCCAAAAGGATCAGGCCCTGCCTTTTAAGGATGAGTGTATCAAGATCCTTGAAACCATCAGCAGGCTTGGTCTTCAGTCCAACCTGTCCATCAAGCCCAGCCAGATGGGCCTTAAACTGGATTATGATTTTGCCCTGCAGAACCTTCGCGATGTAGTTGCAAAAGCAGCCGAGCTTGGTGGTTTTGTCCGTATTGATATGGAAGATGTAGACTGCAACGAGCCTACTATTGAAATCTACCAGATCCTGAGAAAAGAATTTCCCGGCCATGTTGGAACAGCCTTACAGTCCTATATGAGAAATGCACATGACCACCTGGAACTTCTCAAGGACGAGCCTTTAAATCTTCGTCTGGTTAAAGGGATTTTCATTGTGAACCGGCAGCAGGCCTGGAAAAATCCCGATCTTGTAACCAGAAACTATGTTGATCTTCTGGACCGCATGTTTGAACTGGGCGCTTATGTCGGGATTGCCACCCATGATGAAACGCTCTACTTTGAAGCCCAGCGTCTGATCCGCAAGTACGGGTTGAAACGTGACCAGTACGAATTCCAGATGCTTTTGGGGATTGATCCGGAGCTTAGGGATCTAATCGTCTCAGAAGGCCACCGCCTCAGGGTGTACATTCCCTATGGTAAAGAGTGGTTAGGCTATTCCAGACGCAGGCTGCTTGAAAATCCCAATATTGCCAGAGCCGCACTGGGGCAGATGTTGAGGGGAACAGGGGGCAGGTAGGCGAGACTGTTTTTCCAATAAATAGATATGTAAAAGGGGAATTGTCTCTATAAACACCGGCTCGTTTATCCCGGAAACGGCTGCCGTATTTTTCTTTAAAAAATACGTCTGATGCCTTTTTCCGGGACAAACGAGCCTAATTGGTTTTACTATAAGCTATCTCAAAAAAAAGATTTTGACTTTAATTCAAGGAGGAGGAAAAATTCAACCGGAGGCATATATCTAATATTCCGAGGATTTAATTTTTCCTCTGACGATGAAGTTGAGTCAAAAGGCTTTTTTAAGATGGCTTCTAAATGTGTCTGCCTTGGGATATAGACTTGCCTTGATCGCTATCTGCTGGTAAAGCACAGTGAAATACTGCCTGGTAAGAATGACATATTGGTTGCCGGGCCATAAACCCAATGATGGAGACGCGTATGACATCTTATTTCAGGGCATTGACCATTGCCGGATCTGACAGCGGCGGAGGCGCCGGCATCCAGGCGGATTTAAAAACGTTTTCTGCCTTAGGGGTATTCGGCATGTCCGCCATTACTGCCCTGACAGCCCAAAACACCCGTGTGGTAACAGGTATTTTCCCGGCTCCGCCTGAATTTATCGGCGAACAGATTGACGCAGTCATGGAAGATATTGGCACTGATGCGGTTAAGGTTGGCATGCTCCACTCTCCTGAAGTGATTGAAACCGTGGCATCAAAACTTGAGAGATGGAACTGTCCCAATGTAGTTGTAGATCCGGTCATGATCTCTAAAAGTGGGGATAAACTATTGAGGGACGATGCTGTAACGGCATTAAAAGAACGACTGCTGCCCCTTGCCACAGTTATCACACCCAACCTTCCTGAAGCGTCCGTACTTCTTGGCCGAAATATTGAGACTGCCCAGGACATGCCCAAGGCAGCCAAAGACCTTGCCCAATTAGGAGCTGCAAATGTTCTGGTCAAAGGCGGTCACCTGACCGGTCAAACCAGCCATGATCTGTTATATGAAAAAGCTCTTGATAACATGCATGAATTTGAAGGAAAAAGGGTGGATACACCTAATTCTCACGGTACAGGATGTACATTATCCTCAGCCATTGCCGCAGGGCTTGCAAAAGGTTGCGATTTAGTCCAAGCCGTCTCACAGGCTAAAAGGTATATTGAAGAGGCGCTAAAGGCAGGATCGGACTACACTGTTGGAAAAGGACATGGTCCTGTTCATCACTTTTACGATTTCTGGAAAAAGGATTAACCGACATCAAGGCCCAAGGTTTTAAGCCAAGCCAGGGCCTTTTTTTCATCATCAAAGGTTTTTACAGGAAAAAGCAGCTTCCCCCTAGTGGACATATTGATCATATATTCGCCCAACATCTCATCCGCTAATTGAGCCCTGGCAATCTGGCCGTGTTCATATGTCCATTTGGAAATTTTTTCAAAAACAGCAGATGCGTCAGGCGGTCCGCCTTCGAACTTTCGCAGATCTCCTAGAACCCCAAACTTTTCAAATCCCTGCTCAAGGATAATGGCCTTGTAGTCCTCAAAAAAGGCTTTTGTTCCTTCCAGGTTCCAACTCTGGTAAAACCTGACTATGAAAATTTCACCTTGAACTTGGATATCGTAATGACCATGTGCCTCAAATCCCATATTTATGTGATAAAGAAAACCTGCCTAAAAGTCAATCTGGTGTTTAACACTGTCCAATTTTGATTTCTTACACTTTAAACCGGGATACGATAGTATTCAAAGATTCAGCAAGACTCGTTAGATCTTTGGCCTTCTCATTGACTTTCTGGCTGCCTTCTCTGATATCTGTTGCCGCCTGGCTTACCCCGGAGATATCTTGTGTTACTTCCTGGGTAACCGACGAAGACTGGGCCACATTTTCGTTAACCTCGTTCACCCCTGTGGCTGCCATGGCAACATTCTCAGAGATTTCCTGGGTGGTGGCTGCCTGCTCTTCTATTGCAGACGCCATATTGACAACGATCTCATTTATTTCATTAATCACATTTGTTACCTGGCCTATTGCATCAACAGACTCCTGAGTGGTTTCCTGGATACCAAAAATTTTTTGGCTGATTTCCTGTGTTGCTTCTGCAGTTTGCTGGGACAACGCCTTGATCTCGCCTGCAACAACAGCAAACCCTTTACCGGCGTCTCCTGCCCTTGCCGCTTCAATGGTGGCATTAAGTGCTAAAAGGTTGGTTTGCTCTGAGATATCCTCTATGGTTTCAGTAACTTTGGATATAGCCTGAGCTGCTTGACCAAGGGCGTCCACCTTTTGAGAGACCTGATCGGCATCCCTTACTGCATTTTGTGTAATTTGGCTGCCTTTTGCCGTATTTTGAGAAATTTCGCCTATTGTCGCAGTCATTTCTTCGGCTGCAGAAACAATGGAGCTAATATTGGCATCAGCGGATTGAGCGGTATGGGTTAATCCATCCATGTTAGTACTGAGTTCTTCTGCAGCGCCTGCAACTGCAACTGATCTATCTGCTGTCTGATCTGAATTTGACGCAATGGTTTCGGATATTTCGGTCAATTCACTGGACGATTTCGTCAAGGATTGTGCACCTGTCACAACCTGACTAATCATGTGCCTGAGCTTTTCTGACATGGTGTTCATTGAGTATAAAAGCTTTCCGATTTCATCCTCTCGTGCAATGGATATTTCCTGGCTAAAATCGCCCTGGGCCAGATTGTTGGCAAATTCAACAGCCCCTGTTAACGGTTTTGTGATAATGATCGCCAAAAAGATTCCAAATCCCACACTGATTATCACCCCTGCAAGTGAGAGAATACCGATGATAGTCCTGGATCTGATACCTGAAGAGATAATAAAACCGGATTCTTCTTCAACTATTTTGAGCCCGGCTATAAGGACAACATCAACACTTTTTTCAAAATCATAAATGTGCGATTTGAATGGTTTCATAAGGCTGTTGCCCTTTTGCGGGGTTATCGTATTGTCCGACAACACAGTGGCAGTCAAGCCAATGAACCCGGCAACATATTTTTCATATGCGCTCTGTGCCTTTTCTGCAGCTTGGCCAACTTCATTGGGAAATGTGACACTTGCTTTGGTCATTCTATCCATCAATGCCAAGGTTTTGGCTGAAACCGCCTCAAACTTTTTAATATATCCTTTCTGTTTTTCAGGTTTTCCAATATTAAGAAAAAAATCCTTTTCATATCGCCGATGCTGTAGCGCCATGATTTTCAATTCTTCAGCATCTTTCAGAAACGAAACATTGGTCTTTACCAGGACATTTACATCTTTCATATTGCTTGAAATCCGGTTAAACCCAATCCCCCCCACAACCGCAGTAATCAGAGATGTAAATAAAAAGGCCGTAATTAATTTTTTCTTAAGCGATAAATTCTTAATACTCCCCAAAAGCATTATACACCTCCTGGTTTGCCTAACCGTTTAACAAACAAGTATGGAAGAAATGAATTAAATTGGACAGTTAAGTATACCATGTCAAAATGACATTCATACCCACAGGCTTAGGCCTAACAGAATTCTAACACAAAACAAACAATTCTATCCCGGGATTTTTATCTCCATTTCGCAGTCACGACAGCGAAAAACGACTTGGAACCGCGTATCGCCTCTCTCAAGGAAAAACTGATCAGCATCTGTTTCTTTAGACGATTTTTTCTGTCTGGGGCAATCTCCTATGCTATATCGGATGCAGTGTTTGGTGACCATAACTGGGGTTCCCGGACCAGGAAATAATATTTCAAAAGCAGGGGTTAAGGAGGTTACCCCTCGCTTTTCATAGAACTGTTTGGAAAGCACGTTGGCAACATTGGCTCTAAAATCAAGACGAGTTTTATAAAACCGGACAGGCTCGGGCCTGGGTTTCACCTGAATCCGAGGATATACCTCAATTCTTTTTTCTTCTAACGTCTCTATTAGTTCTCGTCTCAACTGATTTAATGTTTTCGCCGCAAGAAAGTAAGGTTGTGAATGAATCTCAAGCTTTTCCAGGGTAAATATGGTATTGCCCAGTTTACTCAATTGCTTTTCTATGACATTTATAGCCCGATCCGGATTTTTAGCCGGTTCTTTAGGTAGGTTGAGCGAAACCTTTGCCCGAACGCCATCTTCGTCTTTCGCTGACAGGTAAAATCCGTGATCGGTTTCATAAAACTCCAAACTCAACCCAATCTTCCGTGTTGCCGTGTTCCCGGCCAGTTCTTTTGAAAAGGTATTGTTATGGTTTCGATAGATCAGCGTGCCTTTGGGAATCGTTTTTTTTCTCAGGTTAGTTTTCCCCGGGAAAAAAATCTGCCCGGTTTCATCCACCTTATTGATATAAAACCCTGTTAATTTCCCTTCTTTATCCAAAAAACAGATTCCATCTCCATTTGTCAGATCATGGGGCCGGTCCAAGACCAAATGATCCTGCGTCTTTTTTGTTACCTTGCCAATCATTTCTCCCATTGATTTGGGTGTATCAAATGAATGAACAGGCCCTTTACGGCCAAATAAAAAATAAGGTGTGCTACCCCGGTTGAATGTTTTTGCAGGATCAGGGATAAAACCAAGTTGAGTCTTTCCCGAAGAAGCCTTTGTGTATTTAGAATTTTGTTCTATAAGAGAATCCAGGCGTTGACGATAGAATCCGGTTATATTTTTCACATAATCAATATCTTTTAACCGGCCTTCAATCTTGAACGAACTTATGCCCGCTTCTGCAAGGGCTTCAAGCTGATCAGACCGGTCCATGTCTTTTAACGACAGCAGATAACGGTTCTGAACCAAACGCTCTCCAGTACCTGTCACAAGATCCCATGCAAGACGGCAAGGCTGACCGCAAGCCCCACGATTGGCGCTTCTTTTTCCAATGGCAGCACTCATATAACATTGGCCGGAATAACAGACACAAAGTGCACCATGGACAAAGGCTTCTAACGCCACATTGGTCTTAGCTCTGATTTTCTTAATTTGAGAAAGGGACAGTTCCCTGGCCAGGATGACCCTCTGGAATCCCGACTCTTCAAGAAAACGAACCTTTTCCGGCGTCCGGTTGTCGGTCTGAGTGCTGGCAAATAAAGGAATCGGTGGCAAGTCCATTTCCAACAGCCCCATATCCTGGATGATCAGTGCATCTGCACCGGCATTCCACAGACGCTGTATCAGTTTTCTGGCAGGTTCAAGCTCGTTGTCGAAAAGGAGCGTATTCAGGGTCACATAGACACGCGCATTAAATTTATGGGCATGATTGCAAAGCTGCTCAATATCAGCAACCGGATTGCCTGCTGCTGCCCTTGCACCAAACTTTCGAGCCCCGATATATAAGGCATCTGCACCATGATTGATGGCAGCTTTACCAAATTCCAGATTTTTTGCCGGTGCCAGCAGCTCCAGGGCCGTCATATATGCTCCTAAAAAAAGTCTAAACAGTCTCCCAAAGATGATTCAGATTAATGATTTGTCAATCTTTTTGCAGAACTGTCGCATTGATCTTTATTTTTGTATAAACGCCATCCGGAAATAGGCTATTGTTGACAAAGCAGTAGGTTGTGGCCTAATACACAAACTTGTGCGGCCGGTATGAGCACACCCGCCAAAAGAACGAACTTTAGACTCATCCGGCCCAAGTTTTGGCAGAGCTTCTGCTTATGTGCTGCACCTAACTGAAACTTTCAACTTGGAGGCGCTCCATGCACGAAGAATCGTTTATGCCCCTGTTCGGAACCTTTGGCTGGATTTCCCTTTTACTGCTGGCTGGTGTGATATTGCGTGCAAAAATCGGGTTTTTCCAAAAATTTTTGTTTCCTGCCGCCATTATTGGCGGGCTTACCGGCTTTGCCTTAAAAGGCCTTGGGGCCATTACCATTTCCCATGACACCTTTGTCATGTTTGCCATTCATCTTTTTACCATCAGTTTTATTTCCATCGGCCTTACCGGTACAGGCCAGAAAAAATCAGCATCAGGAACATCGAGAAGCGTCGTTCGGGGGATGTTCTGGATGGCCTGCATCTATGTGGCGACCATTTCCATCCAGGCCCTTTCCGGGGGGATCGTCATCTATCTGACAAACACGGCAGCATCACCGTCCATGTACCCGGGACTTGGCATGCTGGTGGGAACAGGGTTTGCCCAGGGCGCAGGACAGACCGTGGCACTGGCCTCGGTATGGGAAGATTCGTTTCAGATTCAAAATGCTGTTTCCATCGGCCTTACGTTTGCAGCAGTCGGCTACCTGATCGCAAGTCTTATTGGGGTTCCTTTGGCGAACTGGGGTGTGCGTAAAAAGGTGATCGCAGACCCTAATGTCTGCATCTCACGTCCGGTTTTGTCCGGCCTTTTTTCACGCGAAGAACAAGAGAACGCAGGCAAGCTTGTCACCCACTCAGGCAATATCGATGGTTTGGCGCTGCAGCTTGCTTTGGTCATGGTTGTATATTTCCTCACCTATTATGAGTGCCTGGCCATTAAATCGGTTTTGCCGAAGACACTTCAGGGACTGGCTTTTGGCCTGATGTTTCTGTGGGGAATTTTCACAGCGATCCTGGTGCGTGCCATCATTGACAAAGCAGGCCTCATCCGGTTCGTTGACACCAATCTTCAACGCCGAATTACAGGTGTCTGCGTGGATTTTATGGTTGTTGCCACCATGGTTGGCGTGGAAGTGGCAGCCATTACAAGTCACCTGGCTCCTCTGCTGCTAGTATGTCTGACCGCGGGAGTACTGACAACTGTATTTATTATATATTTTGGACGAAGGCTTCCCGAGTACGGGTTCGAAAGGATGCTTGCCATTTTCGGTACGGCTACGGGCACCGGTGCGAGCGGACTTATGCTGCTTCGAATCGTAGACCCGGATTTCAAGACCCCGGCGGCTGCAGAGCTCGGTCTTTACAATGCCTTTTCCATCGTCCTGATGCCCATTTTGGTGGTCGCCTATCCACTACCGAAAATGAACACTCTTATTCTTTATGCCTGCCTTGCCGGGTACACGATTGTGGCGCTTTTGCTGCTTCGAGTTTTCGGTTTCTGGAAAAAGCCAGTCTGGTAAATGGGACCGGTTTTTAAAGAAGATAGAACATTCAGGATCCGTATTATGCAGGTATTTTTATCATCACTGAATCAAAGACCTTTGAATAAATCCGGAAAAAGGAGACTTCCATGAAAATCGTTGCCGCCCAGATGAAACATGAAACCCACAGCTTTGTCAACGAAACGACCCCGCTGGGCAGCTTTACCTTTGCCGGGGAACAGCCCCCGTCAGGTAAAGAAGCAAAGGTTGGATGCAGGGGGCAGAACACTGCCCTTGCCGCCTTTGTTGATTTTCTGGAAAAAAGGAAAATTGAGGTCCTGGTACCGGTTATGGGAGAAGCCATGCCGTCAGGCCCGGTAGAGGATGAGGCCTTTGAGTGGTTTTGCAAACAAATACTGGATGCGGTGGCGACCGGTTGTGACGGAGTGCTGTTGGACCTTCACGGGTCTATGGTGACCCAGAGTATTGCAGACGGAGAAGGAGAACTTCTGGCCCGGATAAGAAAACTTGCGCCAAACATCCGGATCGGCGTGGTCTTTGATTTCCATGCCACCCTCACCGACAGTATCGCCCAAGCGGCTGACATCATTACCCTATACCGGACACTGCCCCATGTGGATATGTATGATACAGGAATTCGGGCGGCAGGTCTGCTCCTGGACATGATCGAAAAAAAAACCAGACCCGTCACATGCGTATACCGGATACCACTTATGGCAAGTCTGGAACGGATGGACCCAAAAGATTCTCCCCTTGACCAGATCTGGAATCAAATTTTAGATCTGGAAAAAAAGGACAAGGTTCTCAATATCGATCTGTCCTGTGGTCATCCGTTTACTGATGCGGCACCGGGAGGTATGTGTCTTACGGTCACAACAGACAATGCACCGGATGCTGCGGCAGCAGTTGCAAATCAGGTGCTTGATAGCCTGTGGCAGGTTCGCCATGACCTGGTGGAAACCATAGAACCCTATGAAATAACCCTTGAAAACGCACTTAAACTGCCTGAGGGCCCTGTTATCATGGCAGATTCAGGAGACATACCGGCATCAGGCGGATTTGCTCAAGACACAAGTGTTCTCAAAAAAGCCATGGCAATGGGGTTCACGGACATGATCGCAGGGCCCTTTCATGATCCTGATGCGGTGCATAAAATGATCAAGGCAGGTGTAGGACAGGATATCACCCTGGATCTGGGGGGAAAAATCCAGGCACCGCGTCTTGGATACAAATCAGTTCCATTGAGCGTGACCGGACGAATCAGGGCGGTTGTAGACGGAAGAATAACTGCTACCGGACCTATGTTCCGGGGACTAACCGTCTCTATCGGGTTGATGAGCGTGCTTAGTTTGAATGATATTGATATCCTTATCACCGAGCAGCGTATTGAGGCCCTTGATGTGGCCGTATTCACTCACGTGGGCCTTGATCCTTCAAACAGGAAATATACACTGCTCAAATCCAGGCAGCATTTTCGGGCTGCTTTTGAACCCATAGCCCGTCATGTGGTCAGGATCGCAGGCCCGGGCGTTACCAACCCTGATTTTTCAAGCTTCCCGTTTTGCCATATCAACCGCCCGGTTTTCCCGTTGGAAAAAGAGGCGAAGCTAAAAATAACCAAGTTGGGATAAGGCAATTCAATGTTATGATGTATTTTTTGATGAATCGTATCAGCTATATCTTGCCCGCAGATAAGGCCGATGTTAGAATGCGGGCCTTTTAAAACAGATTACATGCAAGGAAAAATAAATGCCTCCTCTCATTGCTATTGTAGCCCATACAGATGAGAACAGATTTAAGATGCCAGCCGTCAATATTCCCACCGCATACACACAGGCGATTGAACTGGCCGGGGGAATTCCCTATATTGTTCCATTCACTAAAGACGTATCTCTTTTGCCCCAAATGGCGGGCCATGCCAAAGGGTTCTTATTCCCAGGCGGATTTGATCTGGACCCTGCCTATTTTAATGAATCACCCATAGAAAAGCTTGGCCGTGTGGACAAAGACCTGGATAAGTTCCAACTTGCCGCCTTTGACCTGGCGTTGAAAATGAAAGCACCTGTTTTGGGTATTTGCCGTGGGGCCCAAATTATCAATGTGGCATTGGGTGGCACTCTGTTCCAGGATATCGGATCACAATTTGCGGCCGAAGTACTGGATCATATGCAAAAAGAGATTCATTTTGGGACGGATCACCCCATTGATATCAAACAGGA
Organism: Desulfobacterales bacterium; assembly: GCA_022361535.1. The sequence goes on along the minus strand of JAKSAU010000780.1, from coordinate 1,542 downwards.
CTCAAGGCTTTTTAAACTGTTTGGCTCAAAGATCATGGTCAATTCCAGGCATCATCAATCCATTAAAGATCTGGGGAAAAATCTGAGAATATCTGCGGTTTCGCCAGACGGGGTAATTGAGGGCGCAGAACATACTCATCTGCCCATTGACCTGGTGCAGTGGCATCCGGAGTTAATGCTCCTTGAAAATAGAAATATGCTGCCTTTGATGACCGAATTTATCCGGCAGTGCCGGTAAAAAAATCCGCTATACTGCAGACGCCAAAAGAACCGGCTCCATTAAAGAAGTATCTTTTACAACATTTTGATTTGGTTCTGGAAAAATAAGATCTGCCAGCCAGTTGGTTTCCATCATAGGCCAGATATCGTTCCAGACCCATTTTGATACCTGACGGTTAATATCAGGCGCTGACCGGTCAAAGCTTTTCACATCCAAAGGATACATTTGGGAAAGATCTTTAAATAGGTTTTCCCGGTTAAAGAATTTAGGGGCTCTGGACAATAGGAAAAAAAGGCCAACAGGTTTGGCAGACAATGCTTCAAGATTATTGCGAATAAAGGAAAATGCACGTTCTGTGCTGCCTGTCCCCTCTGGGGCAATACCGATGAACACCCCGTCATACCTATTGATAATGCCACTGTTCCCCGTGTCGTTGCTGCCTGGGATCTTCAAAATTGTGGTCTGGGTGTCTTTCCTGCCAAACCCCAATGCCATGTTTTTGGCAACACTGTGTAATACAAGGCTTGAGCCGGAACAGGCCAAAAGCAGCCGTTTTTTGGGCAGCCCGGATACATCCTCCTGGCAGTCGTAAATGTTCTCTAAAGAGGAACCGGATAAGAACATGGAAATAAGTCCTGATGCATTGGCATTGTCCATAACCTTCATCCTTTAATTAGGAAAATTTAATTACCAATTTACTTGGCCTTTTAAACGTGAAAGCAGGCTACCCAAGAAATGTAAAAAAATGTTTATCGCCTTGTAAAACTTTGTAAATCAATAGTAAAAGGGGATGAAAAGGATATATGCCATGACCCAGAAAATATTGATCATAGACGATGATATCAAACTCATAGACCTCCTGTCCGAATATTTCCAGGAAAACGGATTCAACGTATCTGCAATCATGGAAGGAACTCAGGCTTTAAAAACCATCCAGGAAAAGGAACCGGATCTTATTATCCTGGATATCATGCTGCCTGGAAAAGACGGTCTTGATGTACTCAAGGAAATCCGTGCCAAGGTGTCTGTGCCGGTGATCATGCTGACAGCCCGCGGAGATGATACGGACCGGATTGTAGGTCTTGAACTGGGAGCAGATGATTATCTTCCCAAGCCGTTCAATCCCAGAGAACTGTTGGCCAGGATCAGGGCAATACTCAGGCGTCAGGACAGAACACCCGCATTAGAAGAACAAAGCATAATCCGCTCCGGTGATATGATACTGAATCAGGCGGCACGCATGCTATCTGTCCGGGATGAAAATGTTGAGTTGTCAACTACGGAATTCAATATCCTTGAAGTATTGATGAAAAGCCCGAATA
>JAKSAU010000203.1 GCA_022361535.1 Desulfobacterales bacterium | reverse complement strand
TGGCAGCCCCGATAAAAGAATGCCTGAAAGTTCTCAAAGCAACTTCCGGCCAACAGATGGCCGGATTTATCACCCATATGGCGCCTGCCTATCCGGAACAGGATATGGAAGCCTTTGCACAACCTATGAAAGCAGCCTGCCAGGAAAAAGGTATTGAGTATAAAGGATGTTTTGATTGCCAGGGCTTTTTGGCGGAATCCATGCACGGCCCAGTTCAAAATAAGTTAGGCATGGATGATGACCAGTGGGCACAGATGGTCAAACAAATGACCGGCCGGCCTAATCAGGAAGATATAGACAATGCCAAAGCGTTCGTTAAAAATCTGATTGGATAAATAATCTTGCCCGACTCTTTTCATCAAATGGCGCATATTCCGGTATGCGCCATCTATTAGTTTACTAAACCTTGTAGATTGATTTACCTTAGCGTGATAATCTGACAACTATATAAAATGTTTTCAACAATGCTTTCAGCATGAAAGGTTTAAAATGAGTTGCTTATGTAAAGATATGGCAGGAGATGACATTGAGTTGTCACCCACTTGTATCGGCAACCTCTGGATATTCGAAAATCTTGCTCCTGAAGATATTCAGTCTCTTTCAAAAAAGGCCCTGAGAAAAAAAATGAAAAAAGGTGAGACTGTATTTATGCAAGGAGACTCGGCTGACGAAATGTTTTTAATCAAGGGCGGACGCATTAAACTAACCAAAGTGCTTGAAAACGGAACTGAGCTGATGCTTGATCTGCGCAAGGCAGGCGATTTTGTCGGAGAAAACATGTTCTCCGAGGAAGGTGAATATCCTGTCAGCGCAGTTTGCCTTGAAGATACTTTGACATGCGGTTTCACCCGCAGCCAGTTTGAAGACCTGGTGCTCAAGCACCCCGCTGTCGGACTACAGGTTATCAAAACCCTTAGCGAGAGAATCTCCTGGCTAACCACCAGAGTCGGAAATCTTGCAGTTACAAACATTGAAGATCGCCTCTACCGGGTACTTAGCAACGTAGCAAAGGAACATGGAGCCAAAGGACCTAAAGGTATGGTAATCCAGTTTCCGCTTACCCATGAAGATCTAAGTTTTTTAACAGGTGCCCACAGGGTCACTGTTACCCGGGCCATGAAAGCATTAAAAGAGGCCGGGAAAATTATCCTTGAAGACAGATTACTCATATTACCCGCCCTAAGTATCACTTAAAAAATGAACTGCAGGAGATACCACAACAATTGGGGCTCCTGCAAAGTGAAACATTTTTATTCCGCACCTTAACTAAAATGGAGGCGGGAGATGCTCTCCAACATGCTCTTTCATTTTCTCACAATGATCACCATGGGCTGTTGCCCGATTGAAAATACTTCTGAGAACCAATGTTAACCCGCCGGTGGCAACCGCAGCAGAACCGTGGAGAAGTGAACTTCTTCTGTTCAGGCTGAGGCTCGGTCGTTTGAGGGTACCGGAAACATAAACAAAGGGGGTCACAAACATGTCAGCACTGATCCCGATCCCTGAACGCGGTTTGGTATTGAACTCGATTTTGACGGTTTCAGTTTTTAGGTCAATTTCCCCACCGCCGATAATCATCAGTTTTTCTGACTGGGTCAGCATGTTTTTTATTTTTGCCTGTCCGTCCTGCAGATCCAAATCTATGACGGTACACTCCAGTTGACTATATTTTTCCTTTTCAGCAAATGGATTCAATGCTTTGGACAATTGATCTAAAATGTCGTTGGTTAACACCCCCACTTTAGAGTTACTGATTTTTCCCGAACCCTGCGTGAACAATAATCTACCGGTTGCCATAGAAGCAAGTGCTCTGGGTGATGAACCCCTGCTTTTCAACTCAAAACTTAAATTTACCGGTGGTTTCTCAGCATCCGGTATAGTTTGCGCATCGCGAAGGCTCAAACGAAAATCAGAAAGGGAGCCTACAGATGCAATAATTGCCTGCTTTTCTTGGGATGAGACGTCAATTTTTACTGCAGCATGCCCATGACTGGCAGAGTCAAATTTTAGTTTTGTATCTGCCCTCCCCTTTTCAAGCACTGTATTTATAACGACATTTTGTATTTCTCCAATTTGATGGTACAAATTCTTCACAGAAAGTTTGAAATCAGCCTCAACCTCATTTAATAAAGCAAGATGGAAGGAATTATCTTTGAACAGGTACTTATCGTCTGTTTTAGGCCGGGCCTGTGAAGCCTCTTGGTAGTGTTTTGATGATGTCTTGTCTATCTCCTTAGACCCGGTATTAAAAGAACGCAGATCCAATGTGTCAGAGGCCAGGTTGGCTGTAAGAATGCTTTTTGAGCCTTTTATCCACACTAAATCACCTTTCAGATCGCTCTTATCAGTTACAAGTGACAGGTTTGAAAGAGCAATTTTATTAGCAGAATATCTGACAGTTGTCTTTGCATTTAAAG
>JAKSAU010000733.1 GCA_022361535.1 Desulfobacterales bacterium | reverse complement strand
GTGGCGATGTCGTTGTGGAAGCCGTCGCCGCCGGCCAGCACCAGGAGCCGCCGCCCGGGCTTGGACGAGGCCGCCAGGTCCCGGACCAGCCGGACGGCGGTCTCGCCGGCATGATCCCGGCTTTCGGTCTCGTGGAACCTCACTTCCAGGCCGTCCCGGGGGGTCTCGGCGGTGGCCCGGGCCTCGGCCAGCCTCTTGAGGTGGCGCATCATGCGCCGTTGGGCCGGGCCGGTCTTCAGCAGGCCCGAGGCGGGATTCACCAGCACTTCCACTACCGCGCCCTCGTCGAGGAACAGGTCCGATCCATGGAGCAGTCGCCGGGTGACAGCGGCGAATTCCCTGATGTGGCGGCTTGAGACGGCGTCGTTCTTGGCTTCCGGGCTCACCTCGCGGATTATCGACGGAGACTTTTTGTCTGTCAACAAAAGCGGGGTGTTCCTAATCCAGGGTGGACTCCGTCCGATCGACTATCAGTTGATGAATGGCTCGATCACCGGAGACTCTGAAGAGAACTCGGATCATTGTCATGTCATCAATCTTGAACTGCACGAGTTCTTTTCCAATGGTCTGCCGCAAATCGAAAGGGATCGAAAGACTTGTGAGGATCTCTATCAGTATCTCCAGAGTCATCGTTGATGAAACGTTGAATCGCGGCAATGTGATAGATTCGAGATCGTCGACTGGAACAGGGTGACCACTGCCGGGAACGAACTCGTTTAGCGACAAGTTGAACGCTGTCGCTGTGTATTCCACATCGGACAGGACAATAAGGTACGGTGTTTTGAAGTAGAGAGCGTATCCAACCGGTGTTACATCCTTTTCTTGTACGGAACCTAGAACAGAAGTCATCTCTGCGAGCGAATCTCCGATGGCAATTGTGTTCCCTTCGCCAAGGATTAACGTACCACTTGGGGTAATGACGAGTTCATCAGAAGAAACGGTCGCTGATCCTAATGCAACAAGGAGCAACAGTGCTAAGCCAAGTACTTTATTCATTGATCCCTTCCCGCTTTGGGTTCCTTCCAATAGCCAGATGACTCATGTTACCCGATAATATCGATTCCTTAAGACAACGGCGCTTGTCCGTACGAATGCCACCAAAAAACTGGTTCGCTTCTCAAGCCAGCACGGCGTTGCGCCGAACAACAGGGC